>JABWBV010000075.1 GCA_013359445.1 Anaerolineales bacterium
GTATCCGTAGGGCTGGGCCAAAACGCCCCTCTTGAAAAGCCCTCGTTCCTGGCGACTGAAGCCGCGTACCCCGGAGGTGTGTGAGGCTTGTCAAAAAAGGCTGGCCATACAACTTTTTCGTCCGCGCACGGACGTCGTGCCGTATCCCGAGACGAAAAGTGCCTGTGGACGGCGGAAAACCCTGAACACGGGGGGCCATGCCTGCCCTAATCCGGCCTGTGCGTATTTTGCCGTGACGGATGCCGGTTTGCATGCGGGGGTGGGGAACGGGAAACGCGGGCAGCGGCAGGACCTTCAGTATTGGAAGTGTCAAGCATGTGAGAAGAAGTTCACCAGCCGTTTGCATACGCCCTTGTACCGCCTGAAGACAGACCCGGAAAAAGTGATCCTGGTCCTCATGTTGCTGGCCAATGGCTGTGACCTATCGGTGTTGGTGCGCTGTACGCCCCATGTGGAAGCCACGGTCACGCGCTGGTTAGAGCGGATGGGGGCGCATAGCCAACGGTTGCACGGGCGTATTTTTCAGAAACTCGTTTTTCCCTTACTTCAGTTGGATGAGTTATATGCGCGAGTGAGGCGGGACGGTGTGCTGTGGCTATGGGTGGCCTTAGACCCGGTGGCGAAAGTCATCCCAACGTTATCTCTTGGTTCCCGGACGACGGAGGCGGCGATGCATTTTGTCCACCAACTCGTCCAAAGCCTAGCTCCCAGTTGTGTTCCGGCCTTCACGACGGATGGTCTGCGGGCATATTTCTATGCCTTGACCGCCCATTTTGGTCAATGGGTCCAAGCCCCGGGCGAACGGAACGCGCATTGGCAGGTCTCGGCCAAACTGCTACACGGCCAGTTGGCGAAACGGAAAGGTCATGTGCAGTTTGCAGTCATGCGGATGGCCTGGGGGACCCGGGCGGCGTTGTCAGCGGCACTCAAAACTTATGGGTTCAGCCCTTTGATGCAAACGGCCTTTATCGAGCGGGTGAACCTGACCATCCGGCGCGGGGTGGCCCCGCTGATGCGCAAGACCTGGGCGTATGCCCCGCTACAATACCAGACTATAATTGATTCGGGTTCGGCAACTGTTGGGGTGGAAAACATGAGTGGTACGCTTGCAAAACAATATCGCTGTAATAGTACAGGAATACCTGTTACGAATTATTCTGCGATTTCTTTTACGACACCATGAGTATTATTTTCAATGTGCTTGTTAGGGGAAAGATTTGGTACAAATGTGAACATGGGTGATAGCCAGAACCAGATGACAGTCACCTCCATGGTGGCTGTCATTTGCGTTACCTCTGTGCTTAAGCCGAGAAAGTGCTTTCGAAAATAAGAGTTTCTCAAAAAATAAGTAATTTGTCGCCACTGGGCCAGGTGACATGACGGCCATCGTTTGGTGCATTGTGAAATAAATTTGCCTCACATACTCACAACCGCGGATCCACCGGATCACTTTCTAACGCCAGCACCCCAAAGACACACTCGTGCACGCGGTAAAGAGGCTCCTGCCGGACGAACCGCTCCAACCCTTCCACCCCCAACGCAAACTCCCGCAACGCCAGACTGCGTTTTTTGCCCAGGCCGCGCCCGCGGAGACGGGCCAGATGTTCGGGGGCGGTGTATTCCGGGCCGTAGATCAGCCGCAAGTATTCGCGGCACCGGCATTTGACCGCGGGTTGCAAGAGGCCTTTCGCACCCTGCGCCACGAAAGGAAGGGGTTTTACCACCATCCCTTCGCCCCCGCGCCCGGTCAGGGTTTCCCACCAGGCAATGCCCGTCTGCACACTTTCGGGGTCGGTCACATCTACGAGGTGGTATTCTGTGGCGAGGAGAAAGTCTGGGTCGGCGGCACAGAGCTGGTGGAGAGTCTGCATTTGCCAGATATGATCCTGGTCGAAATAGGTCCGTCCTTCGGAGGCGAGCAAATGAAAAGGGGCGAGTTTCAGATCCGCGAGGGAATGAACAGGCCAACAGTATTGCCGGTAAACCTGTCGGTAGTGGGTGAGGTTTTCTGCGCGTTGTTGGAAGTGGGTGAGCAGGGAGGCGACCTCCGGGTTACTTCGTATAGCCAATTCGAGTGCGGTGACGGCCTCCCGCAAACCGACTTCGGCGGCTGACCCCACGGCGGCGTATTGGTCTTCCAGCAATTGCTGGGCTTTGGCCGACCAGGGAAGCAGTTCGCAATCCAGGCAAAACCAGTCGGATTGAAAAGTCTCCCACCACCCTGCGCGGGTGAGGGTATCCTGGAGGCGGGTGAGAAAGGCTTGTTCCAGGGGCATTTCGTCGAAAAAGCGGCGGCCCGTGCGAGTGTACACGATGCTGCTTTCGTTTTCTGCGATCCCAAACCGGCGATGGGCGGTGTCCACATCCCGGCAAACGACTACCACCGCGCGCGATCCCATGTGCTTTTCTTCGCACACGACCTGTGGGATGCCGTTGGCCCGGAAATATTCAAACGCTTGCGTAGGGTGTTCCAGCCATTCGGGGGCGGTGCTCGTTTCCGAGGGGGACATGGTAGGGGGGAGGTAAATCAGCCAGCGCGGGTTGGCGGCGAACCGGCTCATCACTTCCAGCGCGGCCGCGGTTTGATTGGCTTGCAAAACGATTTTGCGTTGCAGGCGGGTGTCGAGAATACGTTTGCCGCTCACATCGCTCAGGTCCAAAATGTCGTGTGGGCGCGGGAGTGCAGGGGCTAGGGTGAGTTCATCCGGGGGGAGGAAGGGCCGGGCCGGTTCGCTGTACGTGCGACGGGCGGGGACCGAAACCAGTTCCTTTTCCGGGTAGCGGAGGGCGGTCAATTTGCCGCCAAAGACACAGCCAGTATCAACATTGATCGTATGGTTGAGCCACTCCGGTTCGGGGATGGGGGTATGTCCGTAGACGACCACCGCGCGCCCCCGGTAATCTTCCGCCCACGGATAGCGGATGGGTAGACCAAACTCGTCCGTTTCCCCGGTCGTTTCGCCGTAGAGGGCAAAATCGCGCACCCGGCTGGAGGCGCGGCCTTGATAGGCCTCTTTCATCCCCGCGTGGGCGACGACCAGTTTGCCGTCATCCAGCACGTAATGGCTCACCAGCCCGTCAATAAATTCGGCAACCTGGGTTTTGAATTCCAGCGGCTCCCCCTCGAGTTGGGCCAGGGTTTCGGCGAGGCCGTGGGCGATGCGGACGTCGCGGCCTTGCAATTTTCGTTTGAGTTTGTCGTCGTGATTACCAGGGAGGCACAGCGCGGTCCCTTCAGCCACCATGCCCATGACCAGGCGTAAAACCGAGGGCGAATCGGGACCGCGATCCACCAGGTCCCCGAGGAAGATCGCTTTGCGTCCGGCGGGCGGGGTGACACGGAAGGTTTGGGGGGCGGGGGCATCAATGTGGTAGCCCAACTTCGTGAGGAGAGCCTTCAGTTCGTCGAAACAGCCATGCACATCGCCAATGAGGTCAAAGGGGCCGTGTTCATCCTGGCGGTTGTTCCAGAGCGAGGTGCGGGTGATTTCGACATTCGCGAGGTCTTCCTCGGATTTGAGCACAAAGACATGCCGGAAGCCTTCGCGTTTCAGATTGCGGAGCGATTGTTGCAGGGCGCGATGCTGGCGGGGGATGATGTGCGCGCCAAAATCCCGGTCGGGGCGGGTGCGATTGCGGGCTTTGCAGACGCTCAAAGGGAGGTCGAGGACGATGGCGACGGGCAGGACATCATGGGCGCGCGCCAGTTCGATGAGCGGTTTGCGATCTGGGGGCTGAACGTTGGTGGCATCCACGACGGTGAGCAGACCGCGCGCGAGGCGTTTCCCGGCGATGTAGTGGAGCACATCGAAGGCGTCGTCGGTGGCGGTTTGGTTGTTTTCGTCATCCGAGACGAGGGCGCGGCAGAAGTCGGAGGAGAGGACTTCGGTGGGTTTGAAGTGGGTGCGGGCAAAGGTGGATTTGCCGGAGCCGGATATGCCGATGAGGGCGACGAGGGAGAGGGCGGGGAGGTTGATTTTCATGCGGGGAAAGCAGGAAGAAGGAAGTAGGAAGAAGGAAAAAGGGAAAACAGGTTATGCGGGACGGGTGAAGACGGCTATTTGGGAGGGGGCACCGACGAGGGGGTCTTCGGGGCCGAGGGGGAGGTAGCGGACCGTGTAGCCGTGTTGGGTGGCAACGGCGTCAGCCCAGGTTTGGAATTCGGCGCGGGTCCACTCGAAACGGTGGTCGCGATGGCGGAATTTTCCTTCGGGCAGGGTGTCGAATTTGACGTTGTATTCGGCGTTCGGGGTGGTGAGGACGACGGTGCCGGGACGGGCGTATTCAAACAGGACGCGGGCGAAGGCGGCCAGGCGGGGCGGGTCGAGGTGTTCGATCACTTCCACGACGGCGGCCGCGTCGAACCCCGCGAGGCGTTGGTCGCGGTAGGTCAGCGAGCCGTGCATGAGGTGGATCCGCGCCCGTTGTTTTTCCGGGAGACTATCGAGGCGCAGGCGATCTGCGGCGATTTCCAGGGTTTGATGGGAGACATCCATGCCGACGATTTCGGTGAACTGGCGGTCTTCGAGCAGTTTGCGAAGGAGTTTGCCTTCCCCACAGCCGAGATCGAGGACGCGATGCGCACCGCTCTGGCGTAAAACCGAGAGGACCGTGCCGAGGCGTTGTTCGTGCAGGTTGATGCGTTGTTCGAGGGTGGTTTCGGCCTCCGCGGTTTCTTCCGGTTCCGGTTCGGGCTGGTCTTCGAGCAGTTGGGCGAGGGCGGTGCGGATGAGGTGGCGGCGATGGCGCAGGTAGCGGGCGGTGATCAGGTCCCGTTCCGGGTGGGTGCGGAGCCAATCTCCCCCAAAGGCGAGGAGTTTTTGCACTTCATCCTCCCCGACCCAGTAGTGTTTTTCGTCGTCCAGCACGGGGATGAGGACGTAGAGGTGGGCGAGCAGGTCTTGCAGGCGGCAGGTGTTGGCGAGGGTGAGGGTGTAATAGCGGCTATCCCCCCAATCGGAGAATTGCGGGTCAAGCGGGTGACGTTCGACGGTGAGGGTGTAGCCGAGGGGGGTGAATAAGCGGTCGAGCAACGCCGCCCCGGAACTACTGTTCCGCCCGCCCCGGCTCGGGAGGGGGGTGATCATTGCCTGGAGGGGGAGAGGGGTTTGGGCCAGGGTTGCGTGTTCCTTCGCCTGCCCTTTCAACGCGTTGCGGTAGACCTGGGCAATGGCCACACTCATAAAGGAAGAGGCGGCGTAGGGTCGGTCGTTGACGTATTGGCCGAGCGCGAAGGTGCGCCCAAACCATTCGCTGTCCCCCCGGACGAGGCCGATGGGGTCAATGTCGAGCAGGAGCGCGGCGGTACAGCGCGTTTCGGTCGCTTCCGGGTAGAAGACATGCGCTTGCCCAAAGTTGAGTGGGAAGGTTTGGACGCGCGCGGGGTGTTTGCCGAGCAGGTAGCCGAGGTCGGTGGCAGGGGTGTGGGTGGTGGTGATCGTGAGGAGCATAAGGGCCTGGAGGAGAGATTGAAAAGAAGGAAAAATTCTACTCTATCTTCTGCTATTCGGCATTTCCTGGTGCGCCAAAAAGAAATCGCGCCAGAAGATGTCTGGCGCACTAACCAAGGGCTTGCTTTTTACAGAATTAATAGGGGGTAACCGGGCGATTGTGGACGGTGGGAGAACTGCTCCAGGTGCCGCTCTGACCTGCTTTGGCCTGAAAAAGCCCGGTGAGATGCTCTCGCCGGGCGAGTTGGGTGTGCACAAAGCAGAATGGGCGGGGAGGGAGACCAGAAAACGCGGTGGGGGTGGTGATAGGCACAAAACTCCGTGCGAATGGCTGTCTGCCCACGGCGAAAAAATGCTGAACTGCCTTTCAGAAATTATCTCCCCTAACGATTGGGCGTAATACCCTGCGTACGGTAAGATATAATAGCCTTATGAGACCCTCCCCAGCTTTTACAGGTGACCAACTCGCAAATGCCTTGTGCGCGCTCGGGGTGAATTTTGTGAGGGGTGGGAAATACACAGATGAGCATCTTGTTACACAGCCTTCTCGCTTGATCACCGCCCTTGCCCAGAGCGGGGAAGCGCGCTTGCGCCTTTCGCTCATTCCCCTCTTTTTGGAACACCCGGAATATGCAGAGAACGTCCGACCCGTTGCGAAAAGATTGGCTCCACCGGCCCGATTAAATCTGCTTTGCTATTACAGCGCAGCGGTCTGGCTGGCAAAAAAATCTGCCGAGGGGCCGACCCTGCCCGATCATTTCTCCCAAGAACTGAAACTCACACCTGGGGATGATCCCGAAGAAAACCTGCGCGCGTTAGCCACCCGCCAGCAGGAGTTGAGTGAAACCTTCGTCAACTGGCTGGCGACTTATCACCACGCGGAACAAGTGTGGCGCAAAGGACAAGCGTTCAAAGGGAGTTAGTAATTTATGGATTACGCCGAAATTCGTTCCATTTTACACTTGATTGGGGCGCGCGTTCCGCCTGGTTCCCAGCTGGTTTTGCTTGGGGGTAGCGCACTGGCGTTGCTAGGCAGTCCTCGTCCGACAATTGACATTGACTTTATCGGGGATGATTTAAAACCCAGCGCATTTCATCAAACCATTTTGCAAATCGCAAGAGAACTGAAAGTGCATGTCGAGGCGGTTCCTCTGGAACGCTTTATCCCTTTACCCAATGGCAACGAAGAACGTCTCATCCACATTGGTCCCTTCGGGAATTTGGACGTTTTTGTCGCTGATCCGTACAGTATTGCGCTGAGCAAACTAGATCGTGGCGCAGACACTGATTTCGATGATGTGGTATTTCTCATTCAAAATCATCATATCCAGTTGGGTGAACTTGAGCGCATTTTAAAGGAAACCCTGCCCCTTGCCCACCAATTCGATTTTCATCCTGACATCCGCAAACACTTAATTGAACTCAAAAATCGCTTGCGACAAGGGATATAAAACACCCCTCTTCATAGACGCATGATTAGGAACTTAGTTGCGCTTGTAATTCATCGTCTTTAGCAAGAAGAAGGCGGTGGATTTCCTGGAACGAGAGTTCATTGGTTTCCATGAAAAGCTTATACTGTTTTATCTGGGGATGATATTCATACAGAACATAGGCCTTTCCGACCTCTCGAACGATGAAAAACGGGATGCCATGAAGTTTCCCTTCGGGATTATATTCAACGCTTCCTTTTATAATGAGCGTTCCTTCCTCAGATGACATGGGCTTTACTCCTAACTTTGATAACGGCTGTCTTTTTGGGTGAGTGTTACAAGAGGATGCGAATACCAGCGTTTGGGGATTGTGTACAAAGCGTGGGTTAAAGGAGGCCTTGGAGCCGATGATTGCACGCTAATCTTTATACGGGTCCAGTTCGTTTTCACCTGCCATCGCCACGCCCATCGGGTGCAAGGTGTGCAAAATGCGGATCGTCGCGGCGTGATGGTGCAGGACTTCCGGCAGACGTTTGTAGCAGTGCGGCGATTCGTCGGTGCCTGCCCCGCGGAGTTCGACCTTTTCACGCTTGACCCAGTCCATCATCATTTCGCGCGAAACCGAGCCAGGGCTGATGATTTCACCCGTTTTGCGATTGATTTTGCCCCGCGCGGCGGTGCGGCTCATCACCCGGCCCGCCCCGTGGATGGTGGAATAGAGCGTTTGCTCAGCCTCAGCAGACTCGACGCCTTCCAGAATGACCGAAATATCGCCCATAGAGCCGCCTACAAACCCACGTTGCCCTGGAAAAGCCGGGGTGGCTCCCTTCCGTACAACCCACAAATCTTGTCCATGATGCTGTTCACGCCAGGCGAAATTATGATGATTGTGGACTTCATCCAGGATGTTCGCCCCCAGGAGCCGGGCGACTTCCTCGCACACCCAATCGCGTCCGGCATAGGCATAGCGTCCGGCTAGTTCCATACAGGCGAGATAATCACTCCCCAACGCCGAATCCACCGGCAAAACCAGTGGCTCTACGTCAATGCCATCCTTCGCGCCCCCAGCTTTCAGGAAATACGTCGCGGTTTTGTGCCCCAGCCCACGTGATCCGAAATGGACGCCGATCCAGGTGCGCCCTTGCTCGTCTTCCAGCAGATCGACGTAGTGATTGCCAGAGCCAATGGTGCCCAATTGGTCCCGTGCCATTTGTTTGAGCGAGGCCACCGCCGTGTGTTTCCAGGTGGGGTCATCAAAGAGAGGGTGATCGACGCGGGTCTCGTTTTTGCGCCCGATGCCGAAAGACAGGTGTTTCCAGATGGCGTCCATCATCGTCGGCAAATGGGCGCGCACTTCCGAGGCGGGTAGGTCGGTGAGAACCGCTTTGTTGCCGCACGCGATATCGTAACCCACACCCGAAGGGCTGATGCGATCGGTGTACGCGACTACCCCACCAATGGGTACGGCATAGCCTTGATGGTGATCGGCCATCAAAGCTACCGCATCCGCGGTTTGGGCACAGGTTTGGATTTGTTTGAGCGCGCCCGGGTCTACGGGGTCGCCCCAGATTGGAATATTGTGGATATATTGCATCGGATTAGGCTTACCTCAAGAGGAATGGAAGAGTGAAATTCTACCCCAAGTCAGGCGGAACTGGTTACCCAACCCTAACAGAGAGCAATATTTTTCGCTTCAAAGCACGGCGTTTCTCAGTTGTGGACCAGCTTGACGAGCATTTTGCCAAGGAGATGGGCTGTTTAACCTGTGTAAATCCAGCCCACTGAACGCCTAACTCTATTTTTGTCCCCATATTTCTACCACGGCGACTTCGGAGCCTGATAGGTATCCCTCCGCATTTTCTTGCTGAAGGGTTTCAAGCCGCTTTACGCCTTGAAGATGTGTTTCTTCCGAAAGCCATGGAAAGAGCCTCCGCACATGCTGAACAAGGTTTAAGGCGGTCGCAACTGGAATGGGTTGGGAAAACACATGCCGTTTGACTTCCGGGGAAAACCCTGCCGCTTTCAGCTGGTTGAACAGCGTGTGCAAATTCCAGGTATGTTTCCGTGCCCAGGCCCACAAGGAAGGGAATATTTGAAAAGTCCAGTGGGCGGGCATCTCCAGTGGGAGGATCTCCTGGATATACCAAACCCCATGGCGGGCGAGCAAACTTCCCATCCGGGTCACTAACTCATCCGGATTGTGAGGGGAGGCTGAAAGGGCATTTTCCCAGAACAAAAACTGTGAAGCCAAAACCTCCACATGGCCGGTAGTAGAAAGGAGGTCTTCCAGAGAAAAACACTGGTTTTCCGCCTTGGGCCACTTACGCAGGTCCGCAGGAAGTGGTTCCTGATTAGGAAGAACGATTTGCCAGACCTGGCGGGGATCAGCCCCGTTTTGCCGGGCTAAGGCCAGGGCGTGACTCAGCCCGGGGGCGATGCGTGTTACGGGGGTGGGCGTCAAGGGATTTTCAAGCAGGAAAGGCGTTGCAGCGGGTAGAGCTGGGATTTCGCCAAGGGGAGGCAATTCAGGCAGGGCGAGAAAGTTCTCTTCACCTGTACGATGCACATGTTCAGGCGACCATACGGGGGCAAAGACGCCAAAGTCGCGTTCTTGTAAGAGCGGAATTTGGCGGAAGATAGGCACAAACACGGCCTGGGGCACGACCGAAACGACGCGTTGTTCAGGAACATCTACATATACTTCCCGGAGCATCAAGCGAATCAAATCTCGCTGATCTTCCTCGGAGGCTTTCCGCCAGATTTCCGGTAAATCCTGGAGGGCGGCAAAGGTTTCTTTCAGGGCTTCCAGATCATCGAAGCTAGGCAGGCCTTCGAGTTCGCGGCGAATGCGTTCCATCTCGCTTTTATACAAGTCGGCATCTTCCTCGAAATCCCCGGCCAGACGCATTTCCTTGAGTCTCCGACGGCGGTTTTCTAATTCGCGCCGGCGTTTTTGGATCGCATCCAAGTCCTCATCCTTGCCCATCCGCGCGGCTGTTTCTTCCAACCAAGAAGCTGGGAGGGTTAGATGCTCGATGAGGGCATGGAGATAAGCATCCACCGGTTCGGTGCGCGTGCCTAACCGGGAATGGGGGCAATCGTGATACCCTCGTTCGGCGGAGGTTTCGCGGTAATAGGTTTGCCCAGAGGCCGAAGCCTGACAGCGTAAACTACGCTTGCACACATCACACCGGGCCAGATTGGAAAGCAGATAGATGCGGAAAGGCTTCTGCATCGCGCGGGTACTCGCGCGCCGTTTTGTGCGAGCCTTTTGACAAGCCTCCCATAATTCCGGGCTGACGAGGGCCTCATGTAAACCCTCATAAATCTCTATCTGGTCGGATTTATAAGCCTGGTATTTGACCTTGCCCATGTAAAAGGGATTCTTGAGCATTTCCGAAACGTTGTCTTTGGAAAAAAGCCGTCCCTCCGGATAACCCGGAAGGGGGCGCGTGCGATAGCCTTGCTCATTCAGGAGATGCGCGATTTCGTTGTGTGACATCCGCCCGCTGGCATATTGCTCAAAAGCCAGTCGGACGGCTTTCGCCTCCTCCACAAGAATGACCGGGGGCTCTTTCGGACTCCCAGCCAGCCGATAGCCGAAGGGCACCATCGAAGCATTATACAAGCCAGCCTTGGCACGTTGGCGTTTGGATTTCCGCACGTGCATGCGGAGGACGTCCAAATAATATTGGTTGATCGCCGCGAGAATCGTCAAAAACAAACGTTGGGTCGGGTCGGCAAAGTTGAAATTCGGATCACGGACGGACGCGAACCCCAAACGGTGATGGCCCAGGAGGTCGAAAATTTCCAGGGTGTGAAAGAGCGACCGCGAGAGACGCGAAAGCTCATGAACCAGAAGGATGTCGAAGCCGCCGTCTTTGGCCAGGGCTAGCAAGGCTTCCAAGCCGGGACGCTCCCATTTTTCCCCAGAAATCCCCTCGTCTACAAATTCGGCTACGATGGTCCAGCCTCTTCGGAGGGCATACTCCCGCATCTCATTGAACTGGGCGGCAAGCGAAAAGTGATCTCGGCCGGCCTGTTCCTCGGAAGACACCCGCGCATACAAGGCCACCCGATTTTCGGAGCGTTTTTCTTTAATCATCTTGCCCCCACCCAGGTTGATTGAACATTTCGTGGGTAATTTTCTGGCTCCAAAATTCGACGATGGCTACTTCGGAACTTAAGATCGTCTCTGGCAGGTGGGTACTGGATAAGTTTTCCAACTGACGCAAGCCATGTTGGTAATCCTGGTTGGAAATTTTTCCTAAAAGCGTCGGACGTTGCCGGGCGAATGCAAGGGCAGACGAGAGGGTGATCGGTTGGAAATACACGTGGCGCGTCGCTTGAGGGGTGAAGCCTGCGCCCTGCAAACGCGCATGAAGGGTATGAAAATTCCAGGTGAATTCCTTCGCCCATCCCCACGCAGAAGGAAAATATCGAAAGACCCAATGGGCGGGCATCTCAAGCGGTAGAACTTCCTGCGCGTACCAGGTGCCGCCAGGGGTCAGCACCCGAAAAGCCTTGTCCAGCAAGGCTTCTGCCTCCGCAAATTTTCCTTCAGCCAGACGCTCCCATATCCAAAACTGGGTAGCTAAAACATCAATACTCTCTTCAGGGCGGGCCAGGATTTCAGGGGTTGGGAGTTTCATTTCTGTCGCAAGCGGCCATTTGCTCAGATCAACCGGGAGCACTCCATGTCCATTGGGGATGGGCTGGATGACCATTTCCGGTTCTTGCCCGCGGGCCTTTACCGCCTCCAGGGCGCGCTTTAGTCCGGTAGCCAGTCGGGTTTCGGGTTGGGGTTGGAGGGGATTCTTGTCCAGGAAGGGGAGCAGGCCAGAAGCAAGTGCGTTCGGCTCAACCCGAGGTAGGACCGGTAAGCCCACAAGAGGGGGGCGTGGCGCTGCTTTCACTTTTTCTGGGGGCCAAACGGGGACAAAAACGCCGAGTTCCCTTTCTTCCAACAGGGGGACTTCTCGCAGGATTGGAATAAAGACGGCTTGTGGGGTGACCGCGACAACCCGTCCATTGGGAACATCGACCTGCACGGACCGGAACATCAGGCGCAACAGGTCGCGCTGATCGGTTGGGCTGGCTTTGGGCCAGGTTTCAGGCAAATCTTGAATAGCCGCCACGGTCGTCCTCAGGTTTTCAAGTTCATCGAAGGTGGGGAGCGCATCCATTTGGTTGCGAATGCGGGTCATCTCCCGGTTGTAAAGGTCAGGATCCTCGTCAAATTCGCCGCGAATTTTCATCATTTTTAACCGCCGGCGTTCCGCTTCCAGGCGTTCATGATGGTGACTCAGACCCTGCAACTCTTCTTGGGCGCCCATCCGTTTGACCACCTCTTCCAACCAATCCTGGGGGAGGCGGATCGCGTCAATTAGCGCATGGATCATCGCATCCACCGGCCCCGTCCGGGTTCCCGTTTTTCGATTGGGGCAATCGGTGTGGCCGCTTTGGTAGGATAGTTCACGGTAATAGCTCACTTCGTTCTCGGCTTGGCTACGGAGTTTTCGCCCACACACATCGCAAACGGCCAGATTTCCGAGAAGATAAATACGATAAGGTTGTTGGACCGCGCGGGAGTTGGCGCGCCGCGCTTCCCGGATGCGTTGACAACGATCCCAAAGTTCCTGTGAAATGAGGGCTTCATGCTGACCTGGATAAACCTCCATCGCTTTGTTTGGCCCCCGTGTGCCGTAGACGATTTTGCCGGTATAAAAGCGGTTTTTTAGGATTTTGGCGATATGGGCTTTGGCAAACGGGCCGCCCTTCGGTTGTTTAGGCGTGGGACGGGTGCGAAATCCGGCGGTATTGAGATATTCCGCAATCTCTTGATGTGAAAGTTTGCCTGCGGCATACATGTCAAAAATCTTTCGCACGATTTCTGCTTCTTGTTGGTCAATTACCGGTGGATCTTGGGGGCCGCCGGTATGGGTATATCCAAATGGGGTAATCGAGGCGTTGTATAAGCCCTGGCGGGCACGTTCTCGTTTTCCTTTTTGGGTATGGACCCGCAACAAATCGATATAGTATTGATTCAAGGCTGAGAGCAGGATCAGGAAAAAGCGCTTAGAAGGATCAACGAAATCGAAATCCGGTTCCTTGACGGAAGCAAACCCAATGTTATGTTCCCCCAACCATTGGAAGATTTCGAGGGTTTCATAAACCGAAGCTCTGGACAGTCTGGAAAGTTCATGGACAAGTAAAATGTCGAACCCACGGGCCTGGGCCATTTCTTTGACGGCATCCAAACCGGGACGGCGCATCTTTTGACCAGTCATATCATCCACAAAGGCTTCGATCACCGTCCAGCCATGTTCGGCGGCATACTCGCGCATTTCTTCAAGCTGTGCCTCAATCGAGAAATGATCGGTGGTGGCCTGATCATCTTTGGACACACGCGCATAGAGCACAACTTCGCGGGAATAAGAGGAATCAAGTATAGACATTGCAGTTCGTATAAAAACAATCCTGATAAAGAGAGCAATGCCCGGCTGGGTAAAAACCTGGCCGGGCAAGGGTGAATCCAATGAATTTTACTCGAAAACGGCCAAACTACCCTTCATAATCCTCCATTTTTAACGAAGTTTCCTTCTCGCGATCATTTTCTTTCCGCCGAATTTCAACCAGTTTCTGAATGAAATGCTCTTTCTGGCGTTTCAACTCGGCTAGGGTCGGCTCTTTTTGAGTTTCGGAAGGATTTGGTTTACTAAACACTTTGCAAATCTCCTGTTGGAGTGAGATTTGCTTACCGGTAAGCAGAAATTAGGTTTTGCATGCAGGACAAGGATAGTTGACCTTGCTTGACCAAACACTCCTAAGCTTTGACATACCTCACGAAAAATTGACAGATTTTAATGAACGCTCAGGTAGACATTCACTTGAAAATCAGTAAAATAGCTCGGTTTGCTTAGGCTGGGAAGCAATTATTTTCTTGGAGAACAACGCCCCGGGCCACTGACACATGCCTTTATCAACGCTCTTTCGGAGGCGGTTGGCGTTTCTTCTGGAGAGCCTGGATCTTTCGCATAAAGAATTTGCTGAGAAAATTAGCAGTCATGATGCACATAAAGACCATATCACATCGAGTTTGGTATCACATTGGCTTTCAGGAAAACGAGACCCTACACCGTACATAACGCAAATATCACAAGTTTTACGACCGGCCCTTAAGTATCAACTGCATTTTTCGAATGGGGACTTATTGCAAGAAATTTCTGATTGGTATGGCCTGTTAGCACTTCCTAATCTTGAGAAAGCCCTTCGCGCGCAATTTCCAGCCTGGCAGGAACCGCTGCGTGTAGGTAATTTCCCGCGCTTGCAACTCCCAGCCTATCATGTTGCGCGGCCAGAATTGACCAGCGCACTGATCTACAAGTTACTCGCGCCGGATCCTGAAAATGGCTTGTTCCATCGTAATGGTTTGGCTTTAACTGGATGGCCTGGGGTAGGGAAGAGTATCTTGGCGTTTGAACTGATGAAAAAAGCGCACCCGTTTTTTTCAGGCGGGGTCCTGTTTGGAAATTTGAAGCGTGCCTCCTCCCACCAAATTCTATTGCAATGGGCACATGAGCTAAATCTCTCAAAACCTGAAGAACAATCCCCTACAAATCTGGCATTAGCAATCAATATGAAATTAATAAAAACTGGGGGGCGTTGGTTATGTATACTCGATGCGGTAAGTGATTTCGGCGAATTGAACGAGATTCTTTTGCCCCACCCCTGGATACTCATTACTACACATGGGACCCAACCTCTATTGCCCCATGGCCTAGAGGATTGGGCTAGCCCATTACCTCCTTTTACCCAAGAGGAATCTATCGCAGTTTTTCAAAAACGCCTGGGCACTCAATGGGAAAAATATAACGATCCCCAAAAAGTAAAGAAGCTCCACCGCTTAGTTGAAGGGTTGCCATTGGCGTTTTCGATTCTAGCAGGCCTCGTGCATTCGCGAGGATGGGAATATACGTTGACGCGTTTCCAGGATGAAATGCGAATTATTTCAACAGTAAAACTTTCCCCAGGGACTCAACCTGAAATCAGTTTGCAACTTACGATTGACCTTGCCCTAGCCGCGGTCCCCAGCGAGTTACATCATTTATTAAAAGCGATGAGTGTCTTTGCTCCGGGCATGGCCATTCCAAGTTTTTTAGTGGAGATGTTTTTGAAAAAATTTAGAGAAATTGAGGAAAAACCTGGGGCCTGGCTCGCAAAGTTAGAAACTTTGCGAGAAAGTGGGTTAATTGAAAGTTTTGAGGTGGAAGATGATCCCGGCCTGCGGTATTGGCGGATTCACCGGATCGTTGCCTTGTATATCAGTGGGCAAATCTTACCTGAAATGGTGAGTCTTCTCCACCGACAAATGAAGGTACTCTTGTCTCAGCATGCGCTTGCCGCGTAAGCCCACCCTTGCGTACCTTCGCTTGTTTTACCAGCCTTAAAAAGAAGGCAAACCACCTGGCCGCACTTAGTATGGCTACAAAAACGCCTCATCGAATGGTTTCAAGGAAAACGTCTTGACCCCAAGGAAGCATTTTGTAATCAAGAAGTGCTCCAATACGATGCGCTTTATCTTAGCCGCTTCATGCACGCTCTGTTTGGACCAGAAACCGCTTTAGCATATCTTCAGCAGTTGATTCCAATTGTAGCCGGAAATCCAGAGCTCCTTCTCTCTTGGGCTTCGTGTAAACTCAGTACCGATGAATCCATTGAAGTTATTGAAAGGCTGGAAGCCTTTCTTGAAACTCAATCTGATAACAAATCCCCATCCATCCAACGTGCCCACGCATATTTAGGAAGGGCCTATCTCATTCAGGTACAGCCTGAGTTAGCCAGCAAACATTTTGCCTTCTTGGAAAAGCGGATGCCCCAACTGTCCACCCAGGAAACACCCCACTATGTCTTTGCTACCGCCGAAGTTTATTTCGCCTTGGGGAAACAAGCCGCTTTTCATGGTGTGGATGAGATGGCCGAAGCCCTATTGATTCAGACAGTCATTGCATATTGTTGGGGAGATTTGCCGGTGGTGGTAAAAACACAACCTGGGATTCCCTTTGGGAACGCGCAAATGGAGGAAACCGGGCGGCATTATCCCTGGTTGGTGCGTTTAATGGAAGCGGTTTGGGAATTGGTCGAATTCTATGAGCGGTTATCGCTTTACCAGGAAGCATATGCCCTTGCCCGCGAAGGAACGCGTTTGGCCTTGTCCATGCCCTGGGGGTATGCACTCGATCACTTGTTCCTTCTTGTTAAATTATCCTGTTTAGTGGGGAATAAACTTAATGCTGAACAAGTGCGCCAGGTTTTGGCGCGCGGAGAACCACTATTTGAACAACCCCCTATGCGCTCAAAACTTGCGGAGACTTTTTTGCTTTCTGATCGAAAAATTGCCAGGGAGCAATTGGTAAAATTAGCCCACGCTTATCGGCGTGCAAAAGCCCCAAAATGGGCGGCTGAAGCACAGACCCTGGCCGAACATCCTCTCGTTGGATTGGATTCCGATTGTGACCCTGTACCATTGGAGAAGCAAGGGCCTTTCCTAAATGCCAGGCTTGCTTTAGAGAGATGGCAAGATCATCTTGGGCTGTCTGGGTTCTTATCCGATGATCACCCTCTTCCCGACCCACTCCCCTGGTAATAGAGACGCTCATCCATATGTTTATTGCAGATGATTACAGAGAGAGATCGACCTTAAGAATGCTGGCAATCAAACTGGTCACCAAGGGGAAGAGCGTGATTAGCCCGGTCTTCAGGTTTTGGGTTAAACCAAGATTGGTTTGAAGGAGATCATCAAGCATCTTGCGCTGTTCGAGGTCTGCTTTAAGAGTCGTAAGAGACTGCAAAGGGACCAGTTTGTCGCGCAAGGTTCGACTGGTTTCCGTTAGGGCGGTATGGGCGGGAATGTAGACCAGAAGGAGCAAGATCGTAAAGATTAAGCCATGCAAGATCGTATAGGTAACAGGGAAATTCTGCTCATTAGCAGGCTCGAGCGCGACCAGAATTGCCCGTAGTCCCGCGGTGTTGAGGGGAATCAGGCTGAGAATGATGGCGGCCGACGTTGGGGCGCACGCCCGGCCCGGCGGCCGCGCTGCCGCGAGACGTGCTGGTGTTGGACGATTCTTCCTC
>JABWBV010000678.1 GCA_013359445.1 Anaerolineales bacterium
GAAGGGGTCGCTTCGGAAAGGGAGCGTCCCAAGGGGGCTAGTAGAGCTTCGATGGCACGCCAGGTCTCTTCTAAAGAGGGTTGGGCTTCCAGCCGATCGAAATACTCCGCACCTTTCCGCAGCACCCACAAACTGCCATCCGGGTTGAGGGCAATCTCTGACAGGTCATTGCGTGCTGGAGGAAGTAAATCGTTGATGAATCCCAATCCACCGACGCGGGCAATGACTTGTTGGAGCAGCGCGGTCTGCAGTGTCGCGTTTGCGACAAAACCCAATCTGCCGAGCATGGTGGTCAAGATGGGGCGCGCCTCCGTTTCCAGACGGGCACGATCCCGTTTGACAACCAGGGGCAAACTATCCAGTTGGGCCGCAACTGACAGAATGACCGTCTCTTGTTGTTCTTTTGATAGCGTTTGTGCGACATTTGTCCAGGACATGTTTGCACCTATACCTTCAACTTTACAATCCCAAGATTGATCGTTTTCTTCGGGCTTGAAGCAATTCCGGGGGCGCTATTGATCTGGAGCAACTGATCAGCGAGCGGTTTTAACGCCCTGGCAAAACCATCACTTGCCGCTAACGGCACGCGGCGTTGATCCTGAGCGTGCCCAATCGCGGCCTCATCTGGGATTTGAGCGATGATGGGGGGAAAAGAACGACCTAACATCGAAGACGCCGCGCGATGCCACTCTTCGGCCGCCAGGCGGTCGCCCATCCGGTTGAGAACGACGTGGACGGCATTCGAGGGAATGCGATGTTCACCCGCCAGGCGTTCGGAAATGGTCCGGTATGCCTCAACGGTTCGCATGACCCCTTCGAGGGAAGGGCGCGCGACCAGAACCAGGGTGTTCGAGACGGAAATAGCATTGGCGGCCAGAGAGGTTGGCGGGGCATCTACGACCACGACCGCATACCCCGCATAATGTGCAGCGGTTTTGATCAGGTTGGGGATCGAGTTCGGCGCCTCTACTGGGGTAGACATCGCCTGCGCTTCACTCAACACATCTGGGAAACCAGCAATGACATCGAGCGTGTCCACCTTTTGAATGGAGAGCCGCAACCCATCAGGGGAAGAATTCGTCCACCAGGAGGTGATATTCGGCGAAGGTTTCAACCCGAGGATCAGGGGCAGATCGTCGGGCGCGCCTAGCCCGATCAGCAGCGTAGGAAAACCGCGCCGGGCGGCCTCATAGGCCAGATTGGTTGAGATGGTCGTTTTGCCCACGCCGCCCATTTGATTCCAGACCGTAATCACCCGCAGTCCGACCGGCCCACTGCCCCCGGTTGGCCGGTTCCATACCGCATCTAATCCCCCCGCGCGTTTTTGCCGCAGCGCAAGCGCATCGGCATACATGCGCCCGGCAAGCTCAAGCAAATTGATGTCTCCAGTAAACACACCCTTAACCATCTCAACCTGCCGGACTCCTTCTACTTCGGAAGGGGTTGCCTGGGGAGGAAGCAACACATAGACAGCCCCTTCTACTGCTGTCAAAAAATCCACGAGCGGGCCAGGCCCGGCAAAGAGGGCAGCGTCAAGCAAGAGGATTTCGGGATGTGCGCTGAGTTTGGCGCGGGCATCCTGGGCGTCGGTGGCGAGGGAAGTCACCCGAAAGCGGGCGTCCGCCTGCAAGGCCGTGTGCCAAGCTGTGCAACGGGCGACCGGGCCAGCCAATAAAAGGGTCACACTCTCATGCGTGTTCGAAGAGGCAAGCGTACCTTGCCATGTACCATTGGCGTTCATAGCTGTCCTCCTAAGGGGTTGGGGTGGGGGTGGTGGTCAATTCCAGCTCGTCTTCCCCAAACGGCGTTTCCGTGGGCGTGGGCGAAGGACCAGGGGTGATCACCAGATCGGGTAAGTACACCCCAGACGTGATGAAACTTTTTGGGTTCTCGGGTTCGAGAAAGAGCGATAGCTCTACATTCGTTGCGTGATCCAGGGCGGGAAGCAGGTCTAAAATATTGATCACTTTCGCCGCGCTCTCGACTCCGAAGGCCGCGAAATCGTAGGCCACGACTGCGGCCTGGATGGGGACAGCCAAAACTACCGTGCCCGAATCTTCCCGGCGTGTGCTACCCTGTGATCCACTCAAAGGAGAGCTGGTTGCTTGGGGAGGGGGATTGACCTCAAATGGATCGGCGGCCTGAAACTCAGGGGAGATATAGAGTACGCGGAAGCCGCCAGAGATAGTTTTGGAGAAGGCTCCCTGCCCACTGCTACCAAAAATAACCGCGGTGACGCCGACCATGTCTCCGGGTCTGAGTAACCCGGCCAAACCCGCTGAGTCCGTCACCTGGAGGGCGAGGGCACGCTCATCTTTGGCGAGCACAATCGTTTCGCCGCCCAAATGGGTAGGGTAAAGGACATCCCCTGCGGTGCGATCCACACGCAGAGTCTGCCCGATCAGGAGGTCGGTTTCGGCGTACCCGCCTGTTGGAGCCAGGCTTTTGGGAAATTGTTGAAGTGTGAGATCGTCCATGCTTAAGGCGTGTCCGGCCGGGAGGTCCCTGCTGGCAACCACAACTTCAGTTGTAGCTTCCGGGCGAATTAAGATCAGGGCGATCAGAAAGACGACCCCGGCGATTAAAAGAGGAAAGAGTTTTTTCATGCGTTTGTGTTCTCCTTAATGGATTGAAAGAGTGTTTTAGAATTCGGTCTTAGGTGACCGTCAAGACTCAATAAAGGGGCAACTGAGGATAGCGTTTCCAGACGGTATTCTTTGACGTGTTGGTCTTCATCAAGAACCATCAAAATGACTTGCGGGTCAAAATGTGTGTTGGAACTGGAGATTTGGTGCAGCATCTGCAAAAGTTCAGGAGAGAGTTGGCTCATGTCAGTTTTCGGGTGTGAGAGATTGGGCAGTTGAGAGTGCCTCCCACCAGCCGGGTGTAGGGGAAGTTGTAGGATGGATGGTCGGTATGGATATAGGTGTCCAGGGGGTGGGCGTTATATCCGCATCCGCAATGCGGAGACTGAGTGCACTGAAAATGATGATCAGCACAAGCAGGCCAACAATGGCGAGAAGCCAGGACAAAGGAGGATGCAGGGTTTGTTTCATAGGGAAATACCGCCTAACTTTTGTTCAATTTCCCGGTCGGAAGGTTCGGGAACCTCTAGCAGGTAGGGACGAAACAGAAAGGGGCGTTGGTCTTCCCGATGGGCGGTGTACGGGAAGCGTCCAATGGCCATCCCGATGGGCAGATCGTCCAGGAAGCGTCGCCAGGGTTCGTCGTGGAAGCCTTTTTCTGAGCGTGCGAGGGCCGAGAGAACCAGGTCTTTATCTTTCGGATTCTTGAGAAAGCCTGAGACCAGGTT
>JABWBV010000679.1 GCA_013359445.1 Anaerolineales bacterium
TGATAACCTTGGTCAGGCGTGTAGGTGATCGCGCCGCTCACCGGGTCGATCGCCGTAATCGTGCCGAAGCCGGGATCTTGCACAATCGTCACGCTCGCCGCCTGCAGCGTGCCGTCGAGGTCGGAGTCATTGGCCAGCACCGCGATCGTCACCGCGGTGTTTTCCGGGGTGGTGGCGGCGTATTTGAGCAGTGCCCTTTTGGTTCACGCCTTAGTTTTGACTTCCGCTGTTGTTGCCTTTCAACTGGGCGGGGAAAGAACCCTCTCCCCAAGTTTTGCCTCTCCCCTGGCCCGCCTCACCTTACTGGCCTGGGGGATGACGTTTGTCTCGATGGTCAGTGGGGCTGTGGAAACCGTTTCGGGCGCGGCTGTTGCTTGCCAGGGCTGGCTGTTATGCGATGGGAGTTTGCTCCCCACCAGTGCCCTGGGCTGGATTCACCTGATCCATCGTTTGGCCGTTGGGGTCGCGAGTATCAGCATGTTGCTTTTGCTGGTTTCGGCCTGGCGTACCCAAAAATCCCATACGGCGGTACTGGTGTTAACCACGGCCTCGGCCATCCTATTTTTCGGACAGGGGTTGATCGGGGCGTTGTTTGCCACCCGGCAATATCCGGTCGAACTGATCGGCCTCCACTCTGCCACTGCCACCGCTACCTGGGCAATCTTGACGATTTTAGCCATTCAAGTTGGCCTTTCCAACCCAAACCCCGCGCCCCACGCCTACCAACATACAAGCTGGCGTGACCGGGCGCGGGATTTCCTCGTTTTGACCAAACCCATCATCGTTGTCCTCCTCCTCGTCACAACCTTCGGGGGGATGATCGTCGGGGCGCAGGCATGGCCCTCGCTCTCCGTCATTTTCTGGACCCTGCTCGGTGGGGCGATGGCCGCGGGCGGTTCCGGTGCGATCAACCAGTACATTGATCGGGACCTGGACACCCTCATGCGCCGGACCGCAAAACGCCCTCTCGCGGCGCGCCGTTTGACCCCGGCAGAAGGACTGGCGTTTGGCGTGGGGTTGTGTTTGCTCTCGTTTTACCTGCTCGCCGCGTTTACCAATCTGCTTGCCGCGCTCCTTTCCGTGATGGGAATGTTTTATTATGTGTGGGTGTACAGCATCCTGCTCAAACGTTCCACTGTGCAAAACATCGTGATCGGGGGTGGCGCGGGCGCAATTCCCCCTCTCGTCGGGTGGGCCGCCGCGACCGGAAGCCTGACTCTGCCCGCGGTTTTGCTCTTCCTCATCATCTTTTTCTGGACCCCCCCGCACTTTTGGGCTTTGGCCCTCATCCGGGCCAAAGAATATGAAAACGGCGGCATCCCTATGATGCCCGTTGTCCGAGGCGAACGCGAAACCCGCAAACAAATTCTGATTTATTCGGTTGAGTTGGTGGTTTTGACTTTGTTTGGCCCCCTGCTTGGCATCGGAAGCGGCATTTATTTTTTCTCCGCCGTTGCCCTAGGAGCGATCTTGTTATACATGGCCTGGAAACTCTGGCAAGCCTACTCCCCCAAACTCGCCTACCGCACCTATCGCTACACCAGTATGTACCTGGCTTTGATTTTTCTGGCGATGGTGGTGGATGCGTTGGTGGGGTGATGAGGGGTTAGGTTGTAGAATTGCCCCCTCCACTCGATTTGCCTTTTGGTATTTCCTCACAGCTTAAGAAGGTTTCTCAAAAAAAATACCCCAGCCCAATTTTGGGCTGGGGTATTTTTTTGAGCGAACTTCCGCGCCCTCGGTGGGGAATTACTTTTCCGCACGCCGGGAGAGGGAACCCCGCCATAGGATCAATCCGGCCCCAAGCAAAAGGATGAGACTGAGGGGAGCTATCCCACCCCCGCGCTGGGCTGTAAAAGCGGTGAGGGTGATGGCGGTGGGGGAGAATGTCCAGCTGTAGTCTTCTACTTCGCCGCCTGTGCCCGCACCGGTCGGGATTTCGGTGCCCTCGGGGGTGAGGAGGGTTGGTTCGGCGGCGTAGAAACGGAAACGCGTTTGAATGGTCATCGCGGGGAGAAAGGTCGGGTCTACGGTGATGTTGATGGGGTGAACCCCCGCGCCGGGAATGGCTTGCCCGATCATTTTTTCGTCGGCCTCAAACACGCCGCTTTCATCCCAGTCAAACCACGCCGCGAGGTAGCCCGCCCCGTTCGTGGTGACGTTGAGGGTGGTCGAGGCGTTTGCAACCCAGATATTTGTGCGGACGACTCCATCGTCACTAGAATTATCGGAACCCGCGCCGTAGGCGCTCGAATCATTCCATGTTGGCCCCAGCCGGAGTGCCCCCCCGCCGGTGTGCCAGGCGACGCCGTAACTCCCTATCAGATCACTGAAGTCGAACGAGTACAGCCCAACCACCACCGGATCGTGATCCGAAACCCGGAAGGGGTCGCTACTGTACAGGCTGGTGATTTGCCCGGGCGTTTTGTATTCGGTGTTGTAATCGAGCGTTATGGGTTCATCGGCGTTGATGTGCCATTCGCTGACACCGGCGATTTGGGTGAGCATGGTGGCGTTTGCCAGCGCATAGTCGAGATAGCCCCATTGTCCATCAAAAACGTAGGAGTAGGCACTTGCTCCGAGGAAATGGTCAATCAGGTTGGTATAGCCTTCTGTTTCCAGGGCGGTGATGGGGTCTTCTTGGGCATAGGCGTTGAGATCGCCGAGCAGGAGGAAGTCGGGGTCGCCGCTCCCGGTGGGGTCGGTGGTTAGCCAGTCTGCGAGGACGTTGGCGGCGGCGGTGCGGGTTTGGTTACAGTTGCCTTGCCCGTCGCCGGTGTCGGGGTCGCCCGTGCAGGCGGAGCCTTTCGATTTCAGGTGGTTGACGACGACGGTGAAGATTTCGCCTGTAATAGTTTGGGAGAAGGTTTGGGCGAGGGCTGGGCGGTTTTTATCGTCTTGATAGGCGGGATCGAAGGTATTGTCCAGCACGGCATAGGCACCGATGGGGGCGATGGAAGTGGTTTTGTAGAGGAGGGCGACTTTGATGGCGTCTCCACCGATGGGGCCAGTGCTGATCTTGGCGTAAGTGCCTGGTCCGGCCAGGGCGTTTAGCCCGCTTACGAGGTCATCGAGGGCGGCATCGGTGGCGTGGTTTTCGATTTCGATCAGGCCAATGATATCCGCGTTGAGTTCGTTGAGGGCGTTGAGGATTTTGTCGCGTTGGCGGGTGAATTCCTGGGCGTCGTTGGCACCTCGGCAATCCTGGTTGGCCAGGGGGCCGCAGATAGGGGTGCCGGTGTCGAGGGTGGTGAAGTAGTTGAGGACGTTGGCACTGACGATTTTGAGGTTGCCGCCGGGGAGGGTGGGGG
>JABWBV010000680.1 GCA_013359445.1 Anaerolineales bacterium
CCCGAACCATTACCCTCGACATCTCCGGTTCCGAAGATCAGATTCTCGCCCGGATGAAGCAAAAAACCCGCTACAACCTCCGCCTCGCCGAAAAAAAGGGCATCGTCATCCGCCCCTCGAACGACCTGCTAACCTGGGACAAACTCATGCAAGAGACCGGGGAGCGGGACGCGTTCGGCGTGCATAGCCAGGCGTATTACCAAAAAGCCTACGATTTATTCCACCCGTCAGGTTCGTGCGAACTGCTCCTCGCCGAATTCGAGGGCGAACCCCTCGCGGCGATCATGGTGTTTGCACGGGGCAATCGGGCATGGTATTTCTACGGAGCCTCGTCCAACGCCCACCGCGAGAAAATGCCCACCTACCTCCTGCAATGGGAAGGCATTCGCTGGGCACGGGAAAAGGGGTGTACCGAGTACGATCTGTGGGGCATCCCCGATGAAGATGAGGCGACGTTGGAGGCGGGGTTTATGGAGAAATCAGAGGGGTTGTGGGGGGTGTACCGGTTTAAGCGCGGCTTTGGCGGCGAGGTAAAACGCGCGGAGGGGCCGTGGGATCGGGTGTATTGGAAGGGGTTGTATCGGGTGTATTTGTGGAGAGTGGGGAGACAGACTGAATGACACCCTGGAACACCCTCCTCACCTCCCTCCCCTCCCACTTCGACTACGCTCAGTGCAGGCCCCACCTCCTCCAAACCTGGGAATGGGGCCAACTGAAAGCGCAATACGGCTGGCAACCGTTTCATCTCGTGTGGGATGACAAGACTTCCGAAGTTTTAAAAACTTCGGAAGTCTCTCTGAAAAACGTTCAAGCCGCCGCCCTCGTCCTCGTCCGCGCCATCCCCGTTGGCGGGTTCGCCGCGCGGTTGAGCGTGGTGTACGTCCCCAAAGGGCCGGTATTGGATTGGAACAACATCCCCCTGCGCGACCGCGTTCTCCGCGACCTCCGCACCTTCGCCCGCCGGAAAGGGGGCATCTTCCTGAAAATTGACCCCGACGTGCGCCTCGGCACAGGCATCCCCAACACCCCCGACGAAATCCCCGACCCCCTCGGCCAATCGCTCGTATCCCATCTCCAAACTCAAGGCTGGCACTTCTCCCAAGACCAAATCCAATTCCGCAACACCGTCACCCTCGACTTGACTCGCCCCGAAGACGAACTCCTCGCGCGGATGAAACAAAAAACCCGCTACAACGTCCGCCTCGCCGAACGCAAAGGCGTCACCCTCCGCGCGGGCACGGAAACCGATCTGGACACCCTCTACCGCATGTACGCGGAAACCTCCGTCCGGGACGGGTTCGTGATCCGCGATCCGCAATACTACCTCGATCTGTGGCGCGGCTTTCTCCAAGCGGGAATGCTGGAACCCCTCATCGCCGAGGTCGAGAGCGAACCTGTCGCGGCCGTGATGATCTTCCGGTTTGCGGGCACAGCCTACTATCTCAATGGCATGTCCCGCGACGCCCACCGGGAAAAAATGCCCAACTACCTCCTGCAATGGGAAGCGGCACGCCGCGCGAAAGCGGCAGGCTGTACCATGTACGATCTCTGGGGCGCGCCAAACGTGTTCGACGAAAGCGATTCAATGTGGGGCGTGTTCCGGTTCAAAGAAGGGTTGGGCGGCGAAGTCGTGCGCCACATCGGCGCGTGGGACTTGCCCGTCCAGCCGTTGATGTATAAACTTTACACCCAACTCCTGCCCCGCCTGTTAGACATCCTCCGCGGCCGCGGCAAAGACCGCACCCGGCGGCAGGTCGAGGCGGGGTAAGATTCGATCCACGAAGGACACGAAGTTCACGAAGGCTTTTCTTTTTCTTCGTGCTCTTGGTGTCCTACGTGGATCAAGTTTTGGAGACAAAATGGATACGATTCTGGATTTTGACACACTTTGGAATTACAACGACCCCGCCGGGACGGAACAAAAATTCCGAGCACTTCTCACCCAGGCGGAGGCGGGCGATGACCGCTCCTACCATACTCAACTGCTCACCCAACTCGCGCGGACGCTCGGCCTGCAACGAAGATTTGACGAAGCCCATCAAGTCCTCGACACCGTCGAACCCCTGCTGACCGACGATCTCGAAACCGCCCGCATCCGTTACCTGCTCGAACGGGGCCGCGCCTTCAACAGTTCCAAACACCCCGAGCAAGCTCACTTCCTCTTCCTCGAAGCCTGGGAACGGGCAAAAGCGGCGAAAGAAGACTCTTACGCCGTGGACGCCGCCCACATGCTCGGCATTGTCGAAACGGGCGCTGCCTCCCTGGCTTGGAATATGCAAGCCATCGCCTACGCCGAAGGAAGTGCCAGCCCCCGCGCGCGCAACTGGCTCGGATCGTTGTACAACAACACCGGCTGGACTTACCACGACATGGGCGAGTATGAAAAAGCGTTGGACCTGTTCGAGCGCGCGGTCATCCTACGCCAACAGCAGGGCAACGCAGAAACGATCCGCATCGCGCGCTGGTGCGTGGCGCGCTGTCTCCGCTCCCTGGGCCGGAACGAGAAAGCGTTAGAAATCCAACTGACCTTGCTCAAAGAAGGGGAAGAAACCGGCACACCAGATGCCTATACGCACGAAGAATTAGGGGAACTGTATCTGATCGCCGGCAACGCAGAAAAAGCCCGCCCCCACTTCGCCACCGCCTACGCCGCCCTCTCGCAAGACCCGTGGTTGGTAGAAAATGAGCCGGAGAGAATCGCGCGATTAAAAGAGTTGGGAAAGAATTAATCCACGAAGAACACGAAGATGACGAAGGAGAAAACCAAGATGATTTTAACGACGAAAACAGAACCAATAAATAAACTGGCAGATTTACTGTACCGGGATGAGGCATATGCCATTATTGGTGCGGCAATTGATGTCCACAAATTTCTTGGTCCCGGATTTTTGGAACCTGTTTATCAAGAAGCCCTCGAAATCGAATTGACGAGTAGAAAATTGCCCTTTGAAGCCCAAAAAGCTCTCCAAATCGTTTATAAGGACACACCTCTAAAGAAAGAATATGTTGCTGATTTTGTCTGTTATGAAAAAATCATTGTGGAAATTAAAGCACTGGATGCTCTCACAGGTCGCGAAGAAAGCCAGTTGATTAATTATCTCAAAGCAACAGGACTGCGTCTTGGGCTGTTGATCAACTTTGGGAGTGTCGGGAAGCTTGAAAGGAAAAGAATCATTGTATAGATTCAAACCGCTTTGATTCCTTCTTAAAATCTCATGTTACGCACGGACTCGGTGCGACGCACTTGACCCTAGAGAAAAGCCAGGATGAAGACTTCGGAGCCGAGATAAAAATTACTCGGAAGTGCGTCG
>JABWBV010000681.1 GCA_013359445.1 Anaerolineales bacterium
CTCATACGATCCGGGCGGGAGCGAGAGGCCAAAATTTTCGCGGTACGGCGGGCGGACGGCCAGTTTGGCATCTTCGTAAGGGGTGATGTACAGCGTCTTGCCCGTGTCGAGTGCGGTGATATTGAAGGTGTTCAAGAGGGGGGTTCCCTTCTCGGACAGCAAACGCCCCGCGAGGACGCCGCGCCCCGGCAGGTTGAGAAACAATTCCGGGTTGAACGAGTCGGCGTGGGTAAACCCAGTCAGCCGGACTTCAAAATGCAGGTGTGGGCCGAGCGCCGCGCCCGTAAAGCCAATCAACCCAATCTGATCCCCCGCGCGGACGGTGTCCCCCGTTTGGACATTTAACTCAGATAGGTGCGCGTAGACGGTATAAAACACGGTTTCCCCCAACCCTCGCTCGGCGAGCAGAGTGGCGGGGTGCTCGAGCACGATGAAGTTGCCCAAATAATTGTGTCGGCGGGGCGGGCCGTAGGGGCCGCGGATGTTATCGTTGCCCGCAAAGAGGACGGTGCCCTCCGCGGCGGCCAACACAGGACTACCAAAGGGCAGGAGAAATTCCACGCCGTGATGAACAGGGCGCAACCCGGCCTGCGTACTAGCAAACCGATAGGAGGGGTCAATGACCGAAAAGAGCGGGTCGGCGGTATCGGGAATGAGGACCGGGGGCGAGAGCGGGAAGGGGGAGTGGGGTGTGGGCGTGAGTGCGAGTGTGAGTGTGTGCGTAGGCGTGGGGGAATGGGTGGATTGGGGCGTGGCGGTGGGGGGCAGGGTGGGGGTGACAGAGGCCAGGAATGAAGGAGTCGGCTCACTCACCGGGGAAACGGCAGGGACAGGCGATGCCGAAACCGGCGGCAACACGGAAACCGGCGCGGTCTGCGGGGTGCAAGCGGCCAGCAAAAGGACAATCCAGAGAAAAGAACACCAGTTTTTCACCTGCGGGATTGTACCGCATGAACGTCCCCACATTGCCACATCCCCACACGCCAAGTAAAATCCCGGGGGCAAGTCGCAAGTCGCAACTTGCCCAACCAACCAACCAACCAACTAACCAACCAACCAACTCATCCGCCACAAACAACGTCTATTCCCCCATCCCCCGTCCCCATCCCCCATCCCCCGTCCCCCGTCCCCCATCCCCCATCCCCCGTCCCCCATCCCCTGTCCCCCGTCCCCCGTCCCCTGTCCCCCGTCCCCCGTCCCCCATCCCCCCATGCCCCCTCCCATCTGGCCTCTCTCTCACCTCGTCATCTTTGACTGCGACAGCACCCTCAGCACGGTTGAAGGGATAGACGAACTCGCGCGGATGAGCGGGCACGAACATGACGTGGCGATGCTGACCAAACGCGCCATGGAAGGGGACATCCCCCTCGAAGCGGTGTACGGCCACCGGCTCACCACCACCAACCCCACCCAGACGCAGGTGCGCGCCATCGCCAACATCTACCGGGACACAGTCGTGGACGGGGCGCGGGAGGTGATCGAGGCCCTGCAGGTGTTGGGAGTGGAGGTTTTCATTGTCAGCGGGGGGCTGATCGAGCCAGTGCGGGATTTTGGCGTGTGGCTCGGCGTGCCGCGGGAGCACATCTTCGCCGTCAATATGGAATACGATCAACTGGCGGGGGAATGGTGGCGCTACTGGGAACAACCGGGCGGGCAAAATCCCCGCGCGAACTACCTCGCCTTTGAACCGACCCCCCTCGCCGGGACGAAGGGCAAAAACCGCGTCATCGCGCGGATTCGCGAACAGTATCCGGGGCGGGCGATGCTGATCGGGGATGGGGGGTCTGATCTGGAAGCGGGGGAAAAGGTCGAGTTATTCGTCGGATTCGGCGGCGTGGAATACCGCGCACGGGTGGCCGAGCAGGCTCCGGCGTACATCCGCGCCCGAACATTGGCCCCCATTTTGCCCCTCGCCCTTGGACAGGCCGGAAATACCGCGCGTTTTGCCCGTTTGTGGGCCACGGGGGTCAGCCACATTTATCAGGGCGAAGTGACTTTTCGGGAGGCAACGTTGCGCGAAGCCTTTTGGGGAGCGCTGAAACGGGGGAATGGGGGGTGAGCAATAGACAGGGGGGAATCGAGAAGGTAAAATCCACCCGGTTATGGGTGCGCGTTTGATGAAACGGCATCCCCCAAAAAAACCTTATGAAACCCCAAATCCCCACCCTCCCCACCACCCACCTTACTCTCCGTGCCTTCCGGCTGGAAGATGCCCCCGCTCTGCACGCCATTCTGAGCGAAAAAGACATCCTTCAATATTTCCCCAACCCCCAAACCCCCACCCTCGAACAAACCCAACGCTTCATCACCCATCAGCTCGAACATTGGAAAAACCACGACTTCGGCTGGTGGGCGGTCACCCACCGGGATACCCGCGCCCTGCTGGGCTGGAACGGCCTGCAATACCTCCCCGAAACCGATGAGGTCGAAGTCGGTTTTCTTGTGAGCAAAGCGTATTGGGGCAAAGGCTTTGCCACCGAAGGGGCGATAGCCAGCCTGCAATTTGGCTTTGAGGAACATCAACTGGATGCCATTGTTGGAATTGTTCACCCCAAAAACCTCGCCTCCCAAAAAGTTCTCAAAAAAAGCGGGCTGAAATTCACCCGGGATGATGAGTATTTCGGGATGCAAGTCCAACGGTACGAAGTAGAAGCGGCGGCTTTTAAGAAGAAAAAATAACCATCCGTCATTCCGAACACAGCGAGGAAGCCCCGATACGCCCGTGAAAACGATCTCCCCGTTGGAGACAATTCTTCTTCGCACGTTCCAGGGATTTCTCCCGTTGATCAAAACGACGACATTTCCTTCCAAGATATAACGCATGTTCACACCCCTCGAATACCTCCTCATCGCCCTCTCCGCCGTTGCCGCGGGGCTGATCAACGCCCTCGCGGGGGGCGGAACCCTGATCACCTTTCCGATGCTCACCTTTGTCGGGATTCCCGGCGTCGCGGCCAGCATCACCAACACCGTCGCCCTCTCCCCCGGCTATTTGGGTGCGACCTTCGCCCAACTCAAAGACCTGCGCGGGCAGGAGCGGCGGATGTGGGTTTTGGCCCCCATTTCTGCCCTTGGCGGGATCATCGGCGGGGTTTTGCTCCTCCGCACGGGGGAAAAATTATTTAGCGATCTCGTGCCGTACTTGATTTTGCTGGCGGCGTTGTTGCTGGCCGTGCAAGACCCCATCCGCGCGTGGGTCGGGAAACGCGCGGGGGCCAATGCCTCCGCCACCCGCCTCGAAAATCTGGCCGTCCTTCCGGTCGGGTTCGCGGCGATTTATGGCGGGTATTTCGGTGCGGGCTTGAGCGTC
>JABWBV010000682.1 GCA_013359445.1 Anaerolineales bacterium
AACCATTTTCCGCGTAAAAGGAGCCGCATGAGCATCCCGCAGTGACGCGCCCTCCTTTGAAAGAGCCAGAACTCAAAAGAAATCTGGTATAATCCCGCCATCAAAAAACTGATCCACCAAGTTCACGAAGACCACGAAGGAGTAATTTATGGCCGTACATGGCACACACAACGCCGTCGAAGATGACCGCAATGAAAAGGTCTTGATTTACGTCAACGGAGACCTTGTCCCCCGCCACGACGCGAAAATATCCGTCTTTGACAGCGGCTACCTCGTCGGAGATGGGGTGTGGGAAGCCCTGCGCTTGCACGAAGGCGTGCTGGTCTTCCTCGACGAACACCTTGACCGGCTTTGGCAGGGCGCGGCGACGATTGGCATGAAACTTCCCTTCACTCGCGAGGAACTCACCGCCAAAATCTGGCAAACCCTCCGCGCGAACGACATGCACGACAACGTCCACGTCCGCTTCATGCTCACGCGGGGGATCAAAAAAACCCCCTCGCAAGACCCCCGCCTGACGATCAGTGGCCCGAACCTCGTCATCATCGCGGAGTACAAACTCGCCAACCCCGAGACCCGCTCGCGCGGAGTGACGTTATTCACCAGCACCATCCGCCGCGGATCACCCGACTACCTCGACCCGCGCCTCAATTGTCACAGCAAACTGCACGAAGTCATGGCCCTCGTCCAGGCCATCGAAGCGGGCGCGGATGAAGCCCTGATGCTGGACATTCACGGCTTTGTCGCCACCTGCAACGCCACCAACTTCTTCATGGTCAAAAACGGCGAAGTCTGGACCTCCACCGGCCAATACTGTATGAACGGCATCACGCGGGGCAAAGTGATCAAAGTCTGCCACGATCACGGCATTCCCTGCCACCAGAAAAACTTCTCCCTCTTCGATGTGTACGGCGCCGACGAAGCCTTCGTCACCGGCACCTTCGGCGGCCTCACCCCGGTCGTGAAGGTAGACGGGCGGGTGATTGGCGATGGTCAATCCGGCCCGATGGTGGGACGATTGACGGAGTTGTACAAAGACGAAATCAAGAAGGCGGTTGCCTTAGCAAAATCCTCTTGACGCAAAGCCACAAAGGCGCAAAGATATTCTTGGCTTTCCCGCTTAAAACGGGAGAGCCATATTCTTAAAAACTCTTTGCGGCCTTAGCGAATCTTTTGCGTCTTCGCGTTAAAAATGCCATGACTGAAAAAATCGCCCGAATCTGCCTCTGGAGCGGCCCCCGGAACATCTCCACCGCCCTCATGTACGCCTTCGCCCAACGGACGGACACGACGGTCTTCGACGAACCGCTCTACGCCCACTACTTATCCAAAACCCCCGCGCGGGCCTACCACCCCGGCGCAGAGCAAGTCATCGCGGAGATGGAAAATGACGGGGAAAAAGTCGTGCAAAACCTGATCCTGGCCAATCACCCAACCCCGGTAGTCTTCTTCAAACACATGACGCACCACCTCAACGATCTGAATTGGGACTTCCTCGACCAAACGGTCAACATCCTGCTCACACGTGACCCGCGCGACATGCTCCCCAGTTACGGTGCGGTCATCGAAACGCCCACCCTGCGCGATGTCGGCTATGCCCATCATGTCGAACTGCTCGAATATTTACAGGCCCGCGGTCAAAATCCCCCCATCCTCGACTCCAAACAGGTGCTCTTGAACCCCCGCAAAGTCCTCACCGAACTCTGCACCCGGATCGGCATCCCCTTTCAAGATCAGATGCTCCATTGGCAACCCGGCCCCCGCCCGGAAGATGGCTCCTGGGCAAAATACTGGTACCACAGCGTCCACACTTCCTCTGGCTTTGCCCCATACCAACCCAAAACGACTCCGTTTCCCCCACATCTCGAACCCTTGCTCGCAGAATGTCTTCAGTATTACGAACCTTTGAGCGCACTGGCGCTTCGAGCTGAGGGTGAATAAAACACTACCCCTGTCATCGCACACTTGACAGGGGTAGTCTCGGAAAAAAAGATAGAGGGGGGGGATTTCCATCCCCCCTCTATCTTTTTTTAAATCGGAATCTTCTACTCTGGCGCCACGCCCAAAAACTGCACAGTGCCATCATATTGCATCGCCGCCAGGACCGTGCCCCCCATCACAAACCGGACGCCGAATAACTCCCCGCCGGGCTGAAGCGTTGCAAGAACCTGTCCGGTTGCCACGTCCCAGACTTGAATCACGCCCCCATTAAACGTACCTGCGAGGAGGGACCCATCCGGGGAAAAGGCCAGGGTTTGGGCGAGGTTGGGGGTGGAAATCGACAGTTTTTCCGTGCCGGTGGCCCAGTCCCACAGTGTGACGGTGTTTGCAGAGGAGGCGGCCAGGGTCGCGGTGTCCGGGCTGAGGGCGGAGGCGGTGACAAAGTCGGGGTGCGCCAGGGTTTGGAGGGGTTGCCCCGTTTGAACGTCGTAGACGATCACCACGCCAGCGGACGTGTTGTTGATAGTTTGCGCGGTTTGGATGAACAACCGCGTGCTGTCGGGGGCGTAGAGGACGTTCATGATGAAATCTTCGTGGCTGACCTGTTCCCCGCGGAAGGTGCCATCGGCGTTCATCCACACGAGCGTGCCGCGCCCTACCCAGGCGAAGGTTTGCCAATCCGGGGCGGGGTAAACGCTCACGACCGGGGCGGCGTGTTCGGTCCAGGCCAGGATCGTCGGAGGGGTGTTAGCGAGGGGGAAGTTGTAGAGGTACAGGGCTGATTCGGGGCTAACGAACAACGCTACCTTCGTTCCATCAGGGGAAAATTCTACGGAGTCGGCAAATGTGGCTGATTGAAACGTAATGATCTGATTGAAGAGTTGATTTCCGGTTGCCGTGTCCCAAATGCGCAAGGTGCCATCTTGCCCGGTGGAAGCGAGTTGGGTTCCGTCCGGGGAAAAGGCCACACCATTGACGGACAGGGGATGTCCATCGATTTCGATAAGCGCTGGCGTGCCCGATGCCAGTGCATACAGGCGGATTTCGCCACTGCTGAAGGGGTGAAAGACGGCGAACTGGGTTCCGTCTTGGGACCAGGTGATGCGGGCATCTTGGAAGAGGGAAAGCGATTGGAGGAGGGTCACAACGGAGGCGTTTGCGGCAGTGAGGGGCGGTAACCCGATGAGCGATGAGCCGGTGGGGGTGGTTGGCTGAGTGATGGGCTGAGCGGTTGGTTGAGTGGGGGTCGATTCTTCGGGGGGCGCGCTTTCTGTGGGCGCGGGGTACCCTGCCTGGGGGTTTTCCGTCGGGGCAGGGTACCCGGGACGAGCCGGGTCTGTAGCCGCGGGGGTGGGGGGGGGGAGGG
>JABWBV010000683.1 GCA_013359445.1 Anaerolineales bacterium
TACTATGCGCGCCTCCTCAACCAAACAGGCCAACGCCCTACCAACATCGTCATTATGGGGATGGGAGAACCCTTCCACAACTACAACGCAACCCTTGCCGCCATTGATATTCTCAACGACCACGAAGGGTTCGATATGAGTGCCCGCCGTTTTACCATCTCAACCGTTGGGTTAATTCCGATGATCGAACGGTTCACGAAAGAAAAACGTCAGGTCAACCTCGCCATTTCCCTGCATGCCGCAGGAGATGATCTCCGCTCGAGCATGTTGCCCATCAACAAAAAATACCCCATTCGCCCGTTGCTAGAGGCATGTCGGGAATACGTCAAAACGACCGGACGCCGCATCACGTTTGAATGGGCCTTGATTCACGAAGTCAACGACACCCCCGAACAGGCAAAAATTCTCGCCGGATTACTGGCCGGGATAAATTGCCATGTAAATGTAATCCCCTTAAACCCTACCCTGGGCTACAATGGAAAAGCCACTTCCCGCCCCCGCGCCGACGCCTTCCGCCAAATATTGGAAGACAATGGCATTCCTTGCACCATTCGCATCCGTCGGGGAATTGATATTCGAGCGGGATGTGGGCAACTGGCGGTGCAACATGAAACCCCTGATCATTCTCAACCCCTACTCAAATCGTTGGAAAGCCAAAGAACGAAAAAAAGAAATTGAGGCCGCCCTCGTTTCGCTCCAGTGGGACGCTGAAATCGTCGAAACCAATGCGCCCGGGCACGCCATCCAGTTAGCCGCGCAGGCTGTCCAAGAGAGGCGCGCACCGATTGTGGCCGCAGGCGGAGATGGCACCCTGAGCGAAGTCATCAATGGCATGATGCACGCCGCCCAAGAAACCCCCATTGGCCCCTTTGGCATTCTTCCCATCGGCACCGCGAACGATCTTGGCGATCAACTCGCTATCCCCAGAGATATTCACCAGACGCTGAAGGTGATCGCACAGGGGAAAACCCGCCGCATCGACCTCTGCCAGATCAACAACCGCTACTTCGTCAACAACGCCGGTCTCGGCCTGGAACCCTACATCACCCTCCTCCAGGCCAACATGAAACGCCTCAATGGCGTCCCGCGCTACCTGGCCGCCACGCTTTTAGGCATCATTCATCACCCAACCTGGCATATGCACCTGGAATGGGACGGGGGGAATTACACAGGCCCTGTCACGCTTATTTCGATTGGAAACTGGGCACGCACTGGGGGAATTTTTTACACGGTCCCCCACGCGTCCGCCGACGACGGAAAAATCACCTTTATCCACGGCTACATCCCCACCCGTCTCAAGACCTTGTTGGCCCTGCCAATGATCCTGAAACCCCAACAAGGCAACATCTCCGAGCATCCCCTGGTACAAGAAATCAACACCACCTGGCTCAAAGTGCGCTCCGAAACCCCCACCCCGGCCCACGCCGACGGGGAAGTCTTTGCCCCTGGCATTCAAGAAGTTGAATTTCGCATTTTGCCCGGAAAATTAAACGTGATCGTTCCTTGATTCGTCGTTTCTATCTCTTCCTCACCGAACTTCTTTATCACCAATTTGCCTGGGCATACGATGGCGTCGCGGCCCTGGTCTCTGCCGGATATTGGAAACATTGGGGGTTTGCGATTCTCCCGGATTTGACAGGGCACCGGATTCTCGAACTGGGGCACGGCCCCGGTCACTTGCAAGCCGCCCTGCTCGAAAAGGGGGACCGCGTCATCGGACTGGATAAAAGCCCCGAAATGACGCGCCAGGCCGCTCACCGTCTGCGGAAAAAACAACCCCGCCTCGTTCATGGTGCGGCGGGCCGTTTGCCGTTTGCCGATCAGAGTTTTGATCGGGTCGCGGCCACTTTTCCCACAAATTACATCACCGCGCGGGACACCCTCGCGGAAATTTACCGGGTTCTCGCGCCGGGGGGGAGGGTGGTGGTGGTGCCAGGGGCGCGGCTGGTTGCCCCGCGCGGCGCGGCACAACAACTCGCGGCGGGAATTTTTCAGATGTTTGGGTTGTCGCAAGATTGGGAACTGGTAGCCCGACAGGCGTTTGTGGTGCCCATGCAGTGCGCGGGGTTCAACGTGTTGGTGGAGCGGCGTCCGTTCCGTTCCAGTGAAATCTTTGTTATCATCGGGGAAAAGTATTCGGAGGCTTCTGTGACGGATTGAAGCCCGGAGGTTGTTTATGGAAATTCAAATTGGTGTGGCAAAAATTCGCAAATATGCGACTTCAGAAAGTGGGGACACGCTGGAGTTGGTGGAGCGTCCGGGGGGTGGAATTTCGGTAGTGTTGGCGGATGGACAGCGTTCGGGGAAGAGTGCCAAGCGCATTTCCAATAAGGTGGCAGGCAAGGTGGTTGGTTTGCTTGCGGAGGGGATTCGGGATGGGGCCGCGGCCCGCGCGGTTTCAGATTTTCTGTATCACGAGCGCGGGGGCAAGGTGATGTCCACTTTGAATATTATTTCGGCAGATTTCACAACGAATACGCTTGTGCTGACCCGCAATAATCGCGCGCCAATGTTGGTGGCGCATCAAACCCAGATCGAGGTTTTTTCGGACGCATGTATGGAGATTGGCACCCGGTTGGGAACCCGCCCGGTGATTTCCCAAATGCCTCTCGAGGCAGGTTTGACGCTTTTGGTTTTTACCGATGGATTGCTCCATGAGTACCATCCACTCGAAATAGGATATTTCACCTTGCTGCAATCGCTGTTGAGCAGCCGTTTCAATAACTTCTGCGTTCGGCAAACCGGATTTCTCGAAATACTGCAGTGATGATGCACTTTGCGCGAGTCCGGCGTTGAGTCGCTTGATTTCATTCTGCTTGTTCCATACAGTTGCAGAGTAATTCATTTCCGCAGCCTGATAACCGAAGCGTTTGTAACGCACTTGTGCAGCGTTGGAATTGAAGAACAGCGGCACACTTACACCAACGGCGAAAGATGAGAATCTGTAACTGCTGTTGAAGTACACATCTGCGTTATCTACAATCTGCCAGCCGGTAATACTCATATTGTAATAACCAAGAGTAAAACGCGGCAGGAACGATTGACGTGCAATGCGCATATCACGCATGGCCATCTCACGATTATGATTTCAAAACAACTGCATCGGAATTTTCGCGAAGATTTTGCGCATCAAATTGCGCAAGCACGAAGCATGAGGTTGCCCGCGTGAGCGCAAGAATCCAAGTTGGAATACATTGCTTCCGCCAGCAATGGCTAATGTTCTGTCGCTGCGCGTTCTTGCGTGCCTTCTTCGTTTGTTTCTCTAAATGAGCTTTGCAAGCGCGCTGACTTAAAGCGCTTCGCAGA
>JABWBV010000684.1 GCA_013359445.1 Anaerolineales bacterium
CGGGGTGACGGCGGTGCGGGTCGACCCGGTGGCGCATCGGGTGGCGGTGGCGACCATCGGCAGCGGCCCGGTGCCGGGGCTGGAGGAAAAGCTGGCGGCGACAATCGCCGCGGTGGATGCGGCGATGGAGGGGGCGGCAGTGGCGCACGTGCCGGCGGGGTTTTCGCTGCGGCGGGAAGGAGCGGCAACCGTGGTCGGGCGGGAAACCTGCGTGACCGCGGAAAAACTCTGGCTGTGGCGCGAGATGGAGTGGCCGGAGATCAAGGCGGAGCCGGCGCCGGAGGATCAGGAATGGAGGACGCTGGCGAAGTTCGCGATGGCGTGCGGTGCCGCGGGGGTGGCGGGCACCATCGCCGGCGTGGCGCTGCCCGGGCTGCCGTGGGTGGCGAAAGGACTCTACCTCATCGGGGTGATCGCCGGCGGCTGGGATGCGGCGGTGGATACCTGGGAGAACCTCAAGAAGCGGGAGATCGACATTCACTTCCTGATGCTCGCGGTGGCGCTCGGGGCGATGTTCATCGATGCCTGGGGCGAGGCGGTGCTGCTGCTGTTCCTTTTTTCGGCTTCCGGGGCGATGGAGGAGTATGCGCTGGATCGCACCCAGCGGGAGGTGAGCGCGCTGTTGAAATCCTCGCCCAAGCACGCCACGCGGGTGCTCGCCGACGGACAGGAGCAGGAAGTCGCGGTGGCGGCGCTCCAGATCGGGCACACGGTGCGCGTGAAACCGGGGGAGGCGTTCGCCGCGGACGGCCTGGTGGTGACCGGGCGCAGTGCGAGCGACGAATCGGCGCTGACGGGCGAGGCGGTGCCGGTGGAGAAGGAGCGGGGCGATCCGGTGTTCAGCGGGACGTTGAACCTGTGGGGTGCGGTGGATTTCGAAGTCGTACGGCTGCCGGCGGAAAGCACGCTGCAGAAGATCATCCGGCTCATCCAGACCGCCCAGAAGCTCAAAGCGCCGAGCGAGCGGTTCACCGACAAGTTCGGCACCGGCTATACCTACATCGTCATCGGCGGCTCGTTGCTGATGTTCCTGGTCTGGTGGCTGGGCTTCGGACTGCCTGCCTTTGCCAACCTCGGCGAGACGCGGTCGGCCTTCTACCGGGCGATGACCCTGATGGTGGCCGCGTCCCCCTGTGCGCTCGTGATCAGCACCCCCGCGACGGTCCTGTCCGCGATCGGAAACGGGGCACGGCGCGGAGTGCTCTTCAAGGGAGGGGTATATGTCGAACGTGCCGCCACGATCAAGGTCATTGCCTTCGACAAAACCGGCACCCTCACCATCGGCAAGCCAAAAGTGACCGATGTGGTGGTCAACACGCACCTTGCCCCAACCAATCCCCCGTTTTCAGAAACCCACCCCCTAAACGCGGACACTCTTCTCCAACTCGCCGCGTCGGTGGAAGCCAAGTCCGAACATCCCCTGGCCCGTGCAATAGTCACCGCGGCGCGGGAGCGCAAACTCCCCTTCTTTGAAACGACTGAGTTTTCCTCCGTTACGGGCTTGGGGGTCAAGAGTAAGGTAAACGGGCTAACCGCCCAGCCCCTCGAAATTCACATCGGCAATCTGCGTTACTTTGAACGTCACCCCAAGATTACGCTGGGCGCTTCAACCGGGATTCCCGCCCAAATTCAACAACTGGAAGAAAGCGGCAAAACCACCGTGATGGTTGCCATCATGCAAGAAAACGGCGAAGGCTACCCCCTGGGGCTGATTGGCATTGCCGACACCCTCCGTCCGAACGTTTCCGCCATTGTGCAAGACCTCAAACGTGTGGGCGTGACCCGCGTGGTGATGCTCACTGGCGATCACGAACGGGTGGCCCACGCGATTGCCGCGCAAGCCGGGGTAGATAGTTACTACGCGGGATTAATGCCCGAAGACAAACTCCGCATCATTCGCGAAATCGAGGCGGAATATGGCCCGGTCGCAATGGTGGGCGACGGCGTCAACGATGCCCCGGCCCTTGCAACCGCCTCCATCGGGATTGCGATGGGCGCGGCAGGCACAGATGTGGCCCTGGAAACCGCCGATGTCGTTCTGATGAGCGACGATTTATCGAACATCCCCTACGTGATCGCTCTCAGTCACGCCACCCGCAAAACCCTGATCCAAAATCTGGCCTTTGCTTTGGGCATGATCGTGGTGCTGATCGCTTCGGTGTTGGGGTTCGGTCTAGCGTTGCCGTTGAGCGTGATCGGGCATGAGGGCAGTACGGTGTTGGTGTCGTTGAATGGGCTTCGGTTGTTGGGATACCGCAGAAAATAATCGGAAGCGTAAAGACCAAATTTTCAACCAAAAAGCCGGAGCGGGTGTGACCGCTCCGGCTTTTTGGTTGAATGTGTCTGGATATTTTGCCGTCTTACGGGTTTGGACGCCAGGCGGGGTCAAAATCAAAAATCGCCTCGACGGTGTTGGTGATTGGGGTGATTTGTTCCCCAGCCAGAGTCATGATAAACAGTTCATGGTTGCTTCCCAATGGCCAGGATTCGAAGACCACCCACATGCCATCAGGAGAAACCACCCCAGCCCGGCGGGGAATAAGGTCTTCGACCAGAATGATTTCGACAAATCCATCCTCTTCGAGTGGAGAAAAGATGATTTTGGGCACTTCGACGGAGGTTTCCCGTTGGGTAAAAATTAGGGCTTGTCCATCTGCTGTGAAGGTGGGCCAGGAGTTTATCCGGTTTTCACTGCGTGAGAAGCGGGTCTGCTCACTGCCATCCACGTTCATGAGCCAGACCTGGTATGGGCCTTCGCGAACACTAATAAACACAATCTGCGCACCATCCGGGGAAAAAGAGGGTTGGATGTTTCGTATCCCTTGTGTGACCCCGTTGGTGAGAGGGGTGTCCGTTCCATCGGCCACGTTCAACAGATGAATCTGTGGGAAGCCCGTGCGAACGGAGGTATAGACGATTTGTGTGCCATCCGGGGACCATTCGGGGTCGTAATCCCCCAGCGTGCCAAAGGTCAATTGTCGCAAGTCGCTCCCGTCGGGGTTGATCAGCCACAGATTCGAGCCGGGATATTCATCTTGTTCCCCCGTACAGGGCGAGACAAAAACGATCTCGTCATTACGGGACCAATCGGGTTGGCACGCCCCGGCAGAGATGTCGGTTAGCTTACGCAAGTCGGTTCCGTCGGCGTTGATGATGTAGAGTTGAGGGTTTCCGGCCCCATCAGCGGCAAAAACGATTTGTCCGCTCCCGCCGAAGGGGGTGGGGCCAGGAAGTGGGGTTTCGGTTGGGAGTTGGGTCGGTTCAGATGGCACCGTCGGGGTGGGGGGGATGGTGCGTGTGGGGAT
>JABWBV010000076.1 GCA_013359445.1 Anaerolineales bacterium
ATAGGTGAGCGTACCACCAACGATCGTATTGGAATTAGACGGCACCAGGGTAAAATCAAAGCCGCCACCACCGCTGGTCCAGCTGAAGTCCGCAATTTGGTATTTCACCCCATCGTCGTATTTAAAACCGAAGAAATTCAGTTTACTGCCATTGCCCGCCAGCAGAGAAACCTTTCCATACAAATCGGTGTAGTTAAAAGGAATGCCTGGCGCGTAGGTGGTATCCTGCAAATTGCGCCCGTTTTGTTCTTTCCACAGGTCGGATTGCTCAAAAAGCCCCCAGATTTTAGTGGTGTCGCCCACATAACTGTATAAGGATTTGGCGGTTTGGTCGATCAGCCCCCGTTTTCCGGTCAGCACGAAGGAAACGCTGGCGCCGCCTTCCTCTTTCAGGGGAATGATCGGCCCTTCGATCAGCGCCTTGGCCTGAAAGGGGCTGGCCGAAACCAAGCCGGAGAGCCGCTTGCGGTTGCCCTCCCGGGTTTTTACATCGACAATCGCGGAAATCCGTCCGCCATAGTCGGCATTGAAGCCGCCGGTGAGTACGTCTACGTTGCGGATCAGTTCCGTTTCGAACACGGAAAAGAATCCGATACTGTGAAACGGGTTATAGATGGTCATCCCGTCGAGCAGAATCCGGTTTTGCACCGGCGAACCGCCGCGGATGTACAATTGTCCGCCCTGGTCGCCGGTAAAAATTACCCCTGGCAGCACGGTCAGGTATTGTGCGATGTCCGCCTGCCCGCCAGTCGACGGCAGCGCCCGGATTTGTTTCGGCGTCACGGTAAGTTTGGAAATCAGTACTTCCGTTTTCGCCTGCTCCTTTTTACCACTGATGACCACTTCTTCCAGATTCGTACCGCCTTCTTCCATGTATACCGATTGATACACGATTTCCCCGGCTTTTACCGTAACGGGAACGGAAAAATCCTGGTAACCCAGGTAGGTGATCTTCAAGTTATAGGCGCCGGGAACGACGTTGGCAATCGAAAAAAAACCGTTGACATCGGTTGCGGTACCCATTGCAGCACCTTCGATTTGAACGGTGGCAAACGCTACCGGTTGTGCGGTGGCTTTGTCGTACACGTTGCCACGAACGGTTCCTTTCTGGCTTTTTTGGGCAAATAATACTGCAGGAAGCAGCAGCAGAGCAAGAAGCGTAAAGCGATTTCTCATGTTTACTGTGTTTGGAGGCGGCAAAGATAGAAGCCCGAAGTAAAATCGGTACGGTTGCAAAAGATTGTTCCAGACAAAGACAGCGCTTTTAAACCCAAACGGCGTTTTTTCCGACCTTTGGCAGCGCCAATGGCTTCCTTTTTCACAAATACTCATCGAATTGAAAACCTTCGATATACTCCTCATCGGCGGCGGAATCGTCGGCCTCGCCACGGCATATCAACTGTTGCAGCGCCGCCCCGGTCTGCGTATAGCCCTCCTGGAAAAGGAAAACCAGGTAGCCGCACACCAGAGCAGCCGGAACAGCGGCGTCATCCACAGCGGTATTTATTACCGGCCAGGTAGCCTGCGGGCGATCAATTGCCGGCGCGGCTACGAACTGCTGCTCGGCTTTTGCCGCTCGCAGGGATTGCCCTTCGATATTTGTGGAAAAATTATTGTCGCCGCCGAGGAAAACGAGCGCGAACAGCTCGACCAAATTTACCGCCGCGGCCTCGAAAACGGTTTGAGCGGCCTGCGCAAAATTGGCCCCGACGAAGCCCGCGCCATCGAACCGCACGTCCGGGCGACAGAAGCGGTGTGGGTACCCCAGGCAGGTATAACGGATTACGGGCTGGTTGCCCGCCGGTATGCGTCGTTGGTGCAGGAGGCTGGCGGTGCAATTTATTTGGGTCAGCAAGCCCTTCGAACAATTCAGAAAAGCGACAGCGTTGTCATCGAAACGCAAACGGATACCTTCGCCGCCCGGCTGCTGATTACCTGCGCCGGTTTATATTCCGACCGCGTTGCCCGGCAAACCGGCGAACAACCGGGCGTCCAAATCCTGCCGTTCCGGGGCGAGTATTACGAACTCAAACCTGAAAGCGCGCACCTCGTCCGCAACCTGATCTATCCGGTGCCCAACCCGAATTTTCCCTTTCTGGGCGTGCATTTTACGCGCATGATCCACGGCGGCATCGAAGCCGGACCGAATGCCGTGCTCGCCTTCCGGCGCGAAGGGTATTCCCGTTGGGACATCCATTTGGGCGAATTGGCGGAAACGCTCGGCTATCCGGGTTTCCGCCGGCTCGCCCGGCGCTACTGGCGCGACGGCCTGGCGGAAATGCACCGATCCTGGTCGAAGCAGCACTTCGTCCGGGCTTTGCAGCACCTGGTACCCGAAATTCGTCCGGACGACCTGGCGCCGGGCCGCAGCGGCGTGCGCGCCATGGCCTGTTTGCCGGACGGTCGCCTGCACGACGATTTTCTGATCCTGGAAAAACCGCGGGTGATCAATGTGTGCAACGCCCCCAGCCCGGCGGCCACGGCCTCGCTGGCCATTGGAGAAACGGTGGCAGAACGGGCGCTGCTGAGAATGGGCGGATGATCGAGGTTTATGGGGTTTATGAGGGTTTATGGGGGGGTATGGTTTATAATCTGAGCCATGCTGAAAACCTGGCTTGGTATTCCTGCCGCTTGTCGGTATTTTTGTCAAAAATTTCAGGATATGCCGGAAACAGCCGGGGCAAAAGCGAGGACTCGAACATCCAAACAAAAGGTACCATCCTATCTGATCAAGGAATGGGTGTACAATACTCCCGTTTACTATAAAGGCTACCGGGACGTGCTCCAAAAAAAGAAAACTACGGAAGATATTTTGGCAGATGGAACCCTGCAGGCTGCGATTAAATTCTGGTTGACCTTATTGCTCGGCAATCATTTGGATCTGGCTAAATATTGGGTGTTCAGCGGAGAAGTGGGATCCCATGTAGCGCCCAAAAAAAACGCTGCTCATGATCTCGTAATCATCGAAAAACGGCTGCTGCCACCCGGAAACGTTTCCAACCGCTACGCCGACGTGCCCGCCAGAGTGGTCATTGAAATCGACACAGCTATAGAATATGGCAACGACCGGCCCATCGAACAATTCGTCCAGCAAAAAACACAACAAACGCTCGATTTCGGCACCACCGGACGCCTGCATTACAGCAACCTGATCATGTACGACCGCCAGACCGAAACCTGGTGGCAACAAGCAACCGGGGAGGCCATCGTAGGGGAATTGACCGGAACGCGGCTGACCTTTTTACCGGCTCCCATCCTCTCTTGGGCAGACTTTAAAGCCACGTACCCCGAGGGTAAAGTCCTCTCCCGCGAAACGGGTTTCAACCGGGCATATGGCCGCAATCCTTACGCGGGATACGACAATGTGAACAATCCCCCGTTCCTCTATGATGGCCCCACAACCCCTGACGTGCTCCCACCGGTTGCGCGGGTCCTCACGGTTGACTTGAACGGGGAAGCCAAAGCCTACCCCTATGATGTATTGCAGGAAGCCGGAGTGGTGAATGACACCGTTGGCGGACAGGATTTGGTGGTATTTTGGTCGCCTGGCACTGCCTCCGCCCTGGACGATGGGACCGTGGCGGGTGGGCGGGATGTAGGAACCGCGAATGCCTTCGCACGCGCAGTCGATGGGCAATTCCTGACCTTTACGTTTGACGGCACGACCATCTCCGATGTTGAAACGGGCAGTGTGTGGACGGCGCGAGGGGAGGCGGTCAGCGGACCGCTCGCAGGTGAACAATTATCGCCTGTTGTGGCGGTAAACCACTTTTGGTTCTCGTGGGCGGCGTTTAAGCCAGAGACGCAAGTGTACCCCCCGTGAGGTTGGAGGGATGATCGGGGGCGTCGAATAGATATTAAGCCAAAAACTCCCGCAGTCTCTCCAAACGTCTTCGGTTAATCAACGACGGCACCCGTAGACAAACATTTTCATATCCTGCCAGGGCCGCCTCTGCCGACGCTTGTTCATGGGTCAAAACCCACAGTTCGTAATGAAGGGCCGCTTGCGCTGTCTCATCCTCCGTTTCCGACAACAGGCGACGCCATTGTTCCAGCCCTTCCCTTGTATTTCCCTCTGCATAATCCAATTTGATGGCCAGGATGCGGCTTTGGTGTAGAAATTCCGCGAGTTCAACATCTTGAGCGAGAGTCTTCGCCTCATCGACAAGGCTTTTCGCTTTAATCCAATCCCCGCGCCGGTACAAAAGCTCGGCTTTTCCGAGCAGGGGGCCAACGAGATGATAGGGAACCCCCTGCGCCTGCAAAACGGGCAACGCGAGGTCGTAGTAACCCAACGCGGTTTCATCATCCCCTTTCAGCGCATGGGCGGCGGCAAGCCCTGCTTGAAACTCGGCGATGTGCTCCGGGTCATTGCGCGCGCGGGCAATGTCCAATGCACGGAAATAAAAGTCCAGGCTCTGATCCAGTTCGCCCACCACGGACAGGATATACCCGCGATTGCTCAAATCGCGCGCCACCCCGGAGCGGTCGCCCAACTCCTGACTGATGTCAATCGCCCGTTGATTCGACGCCAACGCCTTCTCAAACTGTCCCAAATGCGTGTAAAGCCGGGCCAGATTGGCGGCTACCACCGCCGCATCCAACTTGTCCTCAACCGCCTCGTACAATTCCTGGGCTTTTTGCACATAGCCTAACGCCTGGGTCAACTCATTCCTTTCGTAGTAAATCCCCGCCAACACATTGAACAATTGCGCCAGCCCGCGCTTTTCCTGAATCGCCTCATGAATGGGGATCGCCCGCTGGAAATAGCGCATCGCTTCATCGTGATCCCCCCCGCGCCAGCAGGTCAGCGCCATTCGCCGCAAGGCCCGCGCCAATCGCTCCAAATCAGACGTGGCCTGAAAATATTCAATCGCCTGTGTTTGAAACGCTTTCGCCTGTTCGAGTTGCCCCTCGCGCGGGAGCAGTTCTCCCAGCAAACTGTAAATCTCCGCGCGAGTGCGCCCCGCCTCGCCCGCGCAAGCCAACGCCTGCCTCGCGTCCCGCAACGCCTCATGCCGTCCGAGTTTGTGCAAAAAATACGCCTGCCAGACCAACAAGCCGGGGTTTGCCACAAATTGGGCGTTAGCCTGGGCGAACATCGCTTCCCCCTCCTGAAGCAGGGCCGCCGTCTGATAAAAACGCCCCAATCCCTCGAAACTCCGCTCGACCGCAGGCCCATCTTGCTGTTCGATGGCCCACTGCCACGCCTGCCGGACGTTGCTCAACACGCGTTGAATCGTCGCAACGGCCTGCCGGGGGTGTGGCCCGTGAAAAGCCTTTTCCTGCACAACGAGCAAATTCAAATAATAGTCACAATGCCGCCGCGCGGTTTCTTGCGTGGGCGGGGTTTGTTGGCGGACAAACTGGCGCAGGAGTTCGTGAAGTTCATAAAGGCCATCTTTGCGCCGTTGCAGGAGTGAACGATCCAACAGACGGGCGAGGATCAACGGGGTCGCCTCGGTGATGTCCAGCGCCGCTTCCAGGTGAAAAGGGCCGCGGAAAACGGCCAGTTGTGCGAGAACCTTTTGTTCGGCGGAGGGCAACAACTGCCAGGCATAGGCGAACACCGCCCCCATACTCTGATGCCTTTCGGGATGATCTTGGGGGGAGAGCGAAAGAAAATCCAGACTGCGCCCAATTTCGCGGACAATCGTCTGGGGGGACATCAGCCGCACCCACGCGGCGGCCAGTTCCAAGGCCAGGGGGAGGCCCTCCACAAGCTGGCAAATTCTCAAGACCGCCGCCTCGTTTTCCGGGCTGATGCGGAAAGACGCGTCCACCTGCCGGGCGGATTCCACAAAGAGCCGCACTGCGCTGAACGTCATGGGATTGGGACCCAGTTCGCCTTCCGCGGGGTAATCCAAACCGCTCACCGACAGACGCCGTTCGGCGCGCAGGTTCAAAAGAAGTTGGGAGGACACCAGCAAACGCAAACCGGGGGCTGTCGCCAACATTTCCCCCAATAAAGGCGCGGAGTCGGACAATTGCTCGAAGTTGTCCAACACCAACAGACACTGCCGGTCCCGCAGATGGTTCAGCAAACTGGCCTGGGGCGTGTGCCGCGCGGAAGTGACCGCACCCAGTCCGTTGAGGAGGGTCGTCAACAACGCTTCGGGGGTGCGGATGGCGGCTAGGGAAAAGAAGTAAATCCCATCGGCCAGCCCCCCTTTCGTGGCGAGGTGTTCCCCCGCGTGGATGGCGAGACGGGTTTTGCCCACCCCGCCCGGCCCGACCAGGGTTAACAACCGGGAGTCCGGGTCGAGGAACCACGCTTCAATCTGGTGTAATTCTCGTTCCCGCCCGACAAAGGGGGTGAACTGCACCGGAAAATGGTGCAAAACGGCGGGGGTGGGGATGGTCGCGGGGAGGCGTTCGCCACGTTGTTCAGCCTGAAGTTGACGGTAGAGGACGGTGGTCTCGACCGCCGGGTCCACCCCCAGTTCTTGTTGGAGGATACGGCGGCAGGTTTCGTATTGGGCCAGGGCTTTGCCGGAATGCCCACTTTGGGCGAAGAGCCGCATCAACAGTCGGTGGGCTTCCTCGCGGAAGGGATCGAGCGCGGCGAGACGGGTGGCGTAGGGGAGGGCCGCATCCACGTCCCCACGTTCGGCCAGGGCATGGGCCAATTGCCCGAGCGCACTGATCATTTGTTGTTGGAGCCGCTCGCGCCAGAAAAACATCCACTCTTCAAATGCGAATGCGTCAGACAGCCCAAACCCCGCGAGGAACTCCGCCCGGTACAGGGCAACGGCGTCCGCGAGGCGAGTGAGGCAGTCCTGGCACAGGTGCAGGTGGCGATGGGGGTGGGCTTCGCACGCGTCCAGCAACCCCTGGAAGGTGAGCACGTCCACCTCGAGGGCGGTGGGGGCGTACCGGATCGTTTGGCGGGTAATTTGAAAGAGGGAGGCGCTGAGGCCGGGGTGGGCTTCATCCAGCGTTTGTTGGAGCCTGTGCAACGATTGGCGCAGGTTTTTTAGCGCGGTTTGTTCCGGCATGTCCGGCCAGAGGAGGGCGGCCAGGGCGTGGCGCTCGTGCGGGCGTTCGTTTTCCAGCGCGAGGTAAATCAATAGCGCTCGAATTTTGTCCGTGCGAAAGTGGAGGGGGGTGGTATGGATGGCGGCAAACGGTGCGCCAAAGAGGGTGAGCTTGAGAGGCATCGAGAGGCGGTTAAGTGGATTTTGAAAATTTGTACTCGGGCCAGACCCTAAAGGTTTCGTTTGCAAGAGGAAATGGATCAAAAATGTATTCCGTTTGCAAGTAAATTTCTGAAGCCATTAGGAAAAACCTTTAGGGTCTAGGATATTTTGGAGACGATTTGGAGACGATGCATCGCTATGATGTTGCTGAAATCAAACTTTTGCGAATTTATCGCGTTCCCCCATTCAAGTTGCCGGATTTTACCATAATGAAACCCACCTTAAATCTTCAACAAGTGAACTGCCAGGCGTTTTTATTACGTTTATGGCGCGACAACCCCGAGGAACCCTGGCGTGCCTCTGTCAAAACCGTTGCCAATGGGCGAGAAATTCATTTCCTCTCGCCGGAGAAATTATTTCTGTTTCTGCACCAGCAAATGATGACCACACATGAAGGAGAAAACGATGTCCAAACCATTTAAGTCACTGACCGGCAGAGTGGGAGGGAGTCTCCTTTTCTCGCGTTTGAGCAAATGGGGACGGGGATTAGTTTGGGTAAGTGTTCTCCTCGTCCTGCCTGTGTGGCTTGCCCGTTTTTCCCCGGCCTCCGAGGCCCGCGCGGAGATCAACAATACCTGGGAACAGGCCCGCGAAACAGGCGGATACGAATTCAGCGCCGACATCGTGCAGACGACCATTCCGCTGGCGACCGTTGCCAACATCGGGCGCACCAGCAAACAACAGGCCTTCCATGTCGAGGGGAGCACCGATTTTTCCGACCAAACGATGCAACTCGCCCTCTGGTCGGAAGGCGGCAATCTGACAGACACCAACAGCGCCACGCAAGTTAAGGTAGAAGGCAACAAGGCATTCGCCCAACGTGGCGACCAATCCTGGCAGGAAATTTCGGATTTCACCGGGGCCTTTGCGCCGGATGGGGATTTTCTGGGGTATCTCTCCGCCGCGCGGAATATCACTCGCGCGGGGTACGAATCCCGCGCGGGGATCACGTTTACGCGTTACACCTTTGAGGTGGACGGGCCAATGTTCGCCGCGTTCGTGCGCGATCAGCTCGAACGGCAACTTTCCGAACAGGGGAAACTGCCCCCAGGCATCAACCTCGACCTGCCTGAAGCCTACACAAACATGACCGGGGAAGGGGAATTGTGGATTCGCACGGATGGCCTGCCCCTGCGCCAGATCATCACCGCGCACTTCCCCGCCCAGGGCAAACAGGATTTCCGCACGGACGCAGAAATCACCGTGGATTTCCGGTTTCCCAATCTTGGCCCCACCGCGAGTGGAAATTTCTGGGTTTCGGGGGTGGTGTGGGTTCAAAACGCGTTTCAAACCGCGCGGGATACGGTATCGAATCCGCCGCCCGGCCTGCTCACATCGATGATGATGACGGCGATCCTGACCGCTCTGAGCGCGTTGTTCATCAAGTTCTATCGCTCGCGCTACACCTACGCGGCAGTTGCCATTTACATGATCGTCGCAATGGTTGTCGGGCCGCTCCTGCAAACCCAACAAGCCCTGGCCTTTTTTACCGAGCAAAAACAAATCGCCGCGGAACAGGAACAGGCTCTCGAAACCCAACTCGCCCAGGAGCGCGCACAGGAAGACCTGTACGCCGTCAACTGGGATCCGCACCAGAACCCGTTGAACGCCAACAGCCTCCCCGCCTCCGGCGAAGAAACCACCTTATTGGCGGCCTGCACAACGCCCACCGATACCGACGCCGATGCGCTGACCGATTGCGAAGAAACCAACCTCGGCACCAACCCCCAAAATCCCGACACCGACGAAGACACCCTGACCGATTTTCAGGAAGTGACCGGCTTTTCGTTTGGCGGGCAGACCTGGTACAGCAACCCTCTCGAAGCCAGCACCATGCGGGATGGGATTGGTGACAGTTTCCGGTGCGCGGTCACCCAGTTCCCCAACAATTGCCCCGACACCGACAACGATGCCACCCCCGACATGTTCGACACGGACATGGACGGCGACGGTGTCCCTAACACGGTTGACCTCTCGCCATTCCGCAAAAGTGCGAGCACCTTTTCCGAAAGTAATCCCCTGCAACTCACGATCAACAATCTGGAAGCGAACAAATACGTTTATGTGGAATTTCAACTTCGCCCGAACAATGCCGCGCATCTTTGGTACGCGTTCAACGTGCTGGATTGGGCAGACGGCGACCGCGCGGGGCAGATTCAGCGCGATGATTCGTATCGCGATGTCGCGGGCAATCGCATCAAAACGTTTTTCGACGCCTGTATTCAACAAGGCGGCACGGATTGCGTCATGTCCCCCGACGACAACGGCGACATCAAACTCGTCCCCATGCTTGAAATCGAAATTCCGAACTCATCGGCCACCCTGCCATCTGCGCAGGAACTTCAAAATTACGGGGTGTTTGCCCGGCCCGGTTCCGACGCGAACAAATTTGCGTATGTGCCGCTCCAGTTGGTGACGGATAACCGCACCGGGGCGCGGGTCGCGTTTTACGGCAAAATGGTGTACAAAACGCCCTTCTCCACTGGCGCATGGGGCGGGGCGCATAACGCGCGCCTCGTTTGGGTCGTGCAAATGTTGACGGACGAATGCAAAACTTCCGAAAGCGGTACCTGCACCTCATACAGCGAAAACGGGGTGGACGGCCACAATCAGATCATCGTCGCGGCCACCTACCCGGACAGTTACACCGTAACCGGGCTCAACGTGCGGGAAAACCGCGGCACCGAATACGCCATCGTCTACGAAGACCCCGCCGTAGACACCAACCTGAATCTGGACACCGGACTGATCCCCGCCTCCCTCGGATTGGACTCGACCTTCCTGAGCAATCGGGATTGCGACACAACCGATGCTACCGGCGCGTGCGTGGGCGACGGCAAACCGGACATCACCGTGAACGGGCGTGGCGTCAGTGCCCCGACCATCGCCGACCGGTTGGATTACACGCGCAACGGCGCCCTGCCCGAGAGTGCGCGGTGGGGTATCCCCCAAATGTTGCGCGTCACCAACCATGTTTACGCCCACCGGGACCTGGCGATTGTCAGCGTGGGGTCTGTGGAGGGGACGAACATCCTCAACACCCAGTTCTCTCCGCTTTGGAGTGTCACCCAGCCTTTCACGCCCACTCTGCTCTACGCGTATGAAGACAACTTCCGCGCCCTGAACGATTCACCGGAAACCAACACCGCGGTGCCTGTTGGCAGTGAAAACGTCAAGGGGATGGACTGGACGGGCAGTTCGCTCACGGTGAACTTGCGCGCGACGGTAGCCCAAACCACCGCAGGCATGAACTGGTCTCCCTACCGCTACAACGGGGCCACCTGGACGGCGATGGAAGCAACGGATTACCTGGGGGAATTGGATGCCCGCTATGCCAACATGGCCCTGCCGTCCGACAGCCCCGAAAGTGCAGAAGGCAAAACTGCCGCCAATCAGATGTACTACATGTCCTTGTGGGCGGGGGCGTCCAGTCTGGTCAAGGCAGGGGATACACCCATCCAAGACCCGAGCAAGTTCCAGACCGATCCTCAGCAAACGGCGTCCCTTAAGGTGGGCTTGACCGCCGATGCCCTGGTCGTCAAACATCTGGTGGTCAAACAACTCGACTTATATCTGCGGGTGGGCAGTAAGGAAGTGTTCGAATATCTGGGGGTTCTCAAAGGCCTACAATTGAAGACAAACGCGATTGGTCAACGTGGCGCGATTGTGGGCGCGCGGCAGGCGGCCATCAAGAAGGCCGGCATCCATCCCAAATGGGGGTCCGTAGGCTATGGGGTTGCCGTGGTGGCGGTGCTAGTCGTGATCAACCTGTCTATGGCAGGGGTCATTGATATTCCCTTACCAGAGATCAACCCCCCTAAACCCAACCTCGCCCTGGATGCCGCCGTAAACGCCGCGGGAGGCAATACGGATGATCCAACCTATCAAAAGGCCCTCGGCATCACCGGGCAGGCGCTGACCGGTGCGATGCTCTTTTATTTCCTGGTGTACCGGACCGCCAAAGATGTGTACCAGATATACAAAACCGTCCGCCTGAGCGGTCAACTTCCCGGCGCGCTCAACCGCACGACCACGATTTTGACCGCGAACTCGGAACTGATCGGGCAGACGAAATGGTTCCGCCGCGCGGGGCTGGTCATTGACCTGGGGATCACCTGGGGCCTCGCGCTGTACCAGATTTTCAGCGCGGGCCTCGCCCCCGGGAGCATCGGATTCAACACGATCATCGCGAACGCGGTGGCCGCCACGGTTGTGTCCATCCTGCTGTTCGCACTGGGGTCCACGGTGATCGGCACCCTGATCGTGGCACTGATCACGTTCATTGATGTTTTCTTGCAGGTCTTGTGTAAAACGGGGGTGGGCGGGGCGTGCTTTGGCATCGTGGACTCGGTGACGAAAGCGCTCGCCAGTTATTTTTACAGCGTAGATTCGTATGTGAACTTCGAGCACAAGGATGTCAACGGCCAATCTGATCTCGTGAAGATTAATGATCTGAGCATGGCGATGGAAAACCCGAACAACGGCCTGCGCGCGGGGAATAACCTGCGGTACAGTGCGTCCATCGTCACGACCCTGTATGGGCGCACGGATAAGGTGCAGGCCTCAACCTTCCGTTACAGCCTGACGACCGACCCGGACGCGCCATACCCGTCCGTGGGGCTGAACCAGATGACGGGCGAATGGCAATCCGGGTTCGGGTTACAGGCCACGAGCAACATCATCAGCAACCCGATCAGCTTGCCTGCGGGCTTGAACCGCAAAGCCTCGCTCTACCTCAAGATGGCCTACGCGGTCAAAGGCTACGAGTGTTACGCCGCGGTGTACTGCGAAGACCGCACCCTGAGCGGCACCAACAGCATCCCCCTCGGCGAAATTGTGGACTTCGATATTTTCCCCGCCACCCTGGATAATTTTTACCAAATGGACTGGGCGGGTGCCTCCTCACAAATTTGTATCGATGGCGATTGTCGCGATGTTCCCGCCCTGACCTTCCCCGCCCAGCGCGATCACGATGGGGATGGCCTTTCCGTCGAACTTGATCCCAACGATACCCTGTTCGATACGGACAACGATGGCCTGCCCGACGGCAGAGAACTCGAAATCGGCACGCAGGCCAACAACCCCGATTCCGACAACGACGGCCTCGCGGACGGGGTGGAAATCATGCGCGGCACGAATGCCCTCAATCCCGACACCGACGGAGATGGACTAAGCGACGCAGAAGAGTTGGGTGGACGCCTGTTCACCTACAACACGGGCAAGATCACTCGCGTTTTCAGCGACCCGGTCAGCACCGACACCGACGGAGATGGGTTTAGCGATCTCACAGAGAAGAATTTGAGTTTGAACCCGACCGCCATTGACCCCAATCCGCTCGTGTTCTCCTTTGAAACGAACGACATTGACGGCATCCTCAAACCCGGCGCGACCTTTGTGTACACCGCGACCCTGCAAAACGATCTCCAACCCGGTGCCCTCGGACGGAGCGGGCAGATTTACGCCTCCGGGAACTTCGCGACCAACCTGCCCACCGGACTTGGCCTGACGAACGGCGGCACGCAAACCGCCTTCTCCCAATCCTTCCTCCTGCCCGGAAACCCCGCCGCGCGCACGCTCGACCTTCAGGTTCAAAATGTCGCGCCTTCGGGCCGGGTGAACATCACGAACGGGGCGACGGCGACGCTGTATGAGGGGTGTTGTCCGCCAGGCGGCACGCTGATCGGCCCGCTCAACAATGACGGTTTCCTGGGGCTGACCATTGACAACGACCTGCCCTTGGCGGAAGGTTCCGGCCCGTTTTACATTCAGCCGGGGCAAACGATCATTCTGGGGGGCACATCAAGCGATCCAACTTCGTACATCACCGCCGTGGAAGTGAGCGTGGACAACGGCAACTGGGTCACGGCGAGTTTCCTCCCCCCGCAGACGAAAACGGGGAGCGAACAGGCCTGGGCCTACGCGTGGACAGCGCCGGAAGAAGATGGCAACCACTCCTTCCGCGTCCGCGCCACCGACGCGGTGGGATGGGTCGGCAATCCCTCCGCCCCCAACCCGATTCTGGTGGACGGCATCGCCCCGAACGGCACCCCCACCGATCCGGGCAATCCGGTTGTGCGCGCGGCCGCGGGCGAGAACGGCGCGTTCCTCGTCCCGCTGGACGGCGCCGCGACGGATGACCGGGCGGGCATTGATTTCGTTGAAGTGCTGATGAGCCAAAACGGCGCAGGGTGGCAACGGGCAGACCTCACGCCTACCGCCGATCACACCTTTGGCAGTTGGCAGATGTACTACACGTTATCCGGCTTTGACGCCAACAACGAAACCCGCATCAACCCGACCGGGCAGTATACCTACCAGATTCGGGTGACGGACCGCGCGGGCAACGTTTCCATCAGCGCGCCATACGCCATTCGCATTGACCAGACCGCCCCGGTGACCACGCTCGACACTCCCGCGAGCCTCCACACCGCCCCGTACATCATCCACGACCCCATCACGATTGGCGGCACCGCGGTCGAAACGGACACCATCCAAACCGGCCTCGCCTCTGCCGAAATCGCCTTCACCCCCCGGCAGGTGGGGAATGTGCTGAACAATCACCTGCTCCTGTTGGGTCTCGATGATCCCTACGCGGCGACGCGGTTCGGGGACGATTCCGGCCACGGGTACGATGGCTCCTGTGCTACGCCCGGAGTCTGCCCCACGACTGGGGCAACAGGTCGCTTTGGGGACGCGGTTTCGTTTTCGGGTTCGCAAGCGATCAAAATCCCCGCAATGAACGTGCCCGTGGACGCGCTGACAATGGGGGAATGGTTCAACACGACCTGCCCGGACTGCGGCCTGCTCTCCGTGCAGACCACCACTGGCACCGACCGCCAACTCTATTTGAGCGGCGGCAACGTCTGCACCGACCTGTTCAACGGCAATCGCGAGACGCTCTGCTCGGCGGGGGCAAACTTCGCCGACGGGCAGTGGCACCATGCCCTGCATGTGATCGGCGCGAGCGGGCAAGCCCTGTACGTGGATGGCGTTCTTCATGCGACGGGCACAAAAACGAGTTCCAGTTTTGGTGCGACGGGGGATGTGTTTTTGGGCTATGCCCCCAACGCCGCCCAACCCTACCTGACGGGCACGCTCGATCAGGTGCAAATGTTTGCCAGCACGCTGACCGATCTGGAAGCGCGCGGGGTGTTCCAATCTTGGGCAATGGCACCCCTTCAAAATTCGGGGAACGGGGTCACCTCCACGAGTTGGAGCGCGACTGTGCCCAAAGACCTCGAAGGCCAGTTCCAGATCGATCTCACCGCCACCGACATTCTCGGCAACCGCAACGATTTGCGGAGCACCTGGGGCTTGTGGCAGGGCGAGATTGACACCAAACCGCCGCGCGTGGGGATCACCTCGTATTCGTACTGGAACGCGGGCGTCCCAACCACGGTTGTCAACGCCTGGGCGGAAGATTTGAACTTGACGACTGACGGGTTGATTTTCCCGTGCAGTTTCTCCAACGCGGGCGTAAACAACGCGCTGACCCTCAACTATTATCCCCACGCCGCGCCGCAAGGTACGCTCACCCAGTCTTACAACACCCTCACCTTCCCCGGCGAGACGACCCAACGGCTCAATCGCATTTCCCTGTCGTGTACGATTACCGGTCTGTTCAGCGTGGCCCCGATCCCGCAAGGGTTCGTCCCTAACGGAATCGCCCTCCTCGCGTGTGATGTCTACGGGCGTTGTGCGTCGCAAGTGCCGGGGCAGGTCAACAACATTTTTCTTGGCAAGTCCGCCGAAATGCAAAAAGCCCCATTGCCGAATGGGAATCCGCAAACCGTTATCCCCGAAAGCGTGCGAGGGAACATCGCTGTGGACGCGGCAAACGGGTATCTCTACTACGCCAGTGGGAACACGGTCAAACGGGCGAACCTGAACGGGACGAATGTCGTCACCCTGGCGAGCGGCCTGACTTCCCCGCGCGATGTGAACCTCGACCTCCGCGTCGGGAAAATGTACTGGGTTGAAACCACCCGCATCGTCCGCGCCAACCTCGACGGTTCGGGCATCGAAGTGCTCAAATCCGGCAGTGCCTTCACTGCTCTGGCGGTGGACACGACGCGCGGCAAAATGTACTGGGGCGATAACGGAAAACTCTACGGGGCCAACCTCGACGTGACGGGCGAAAAACAACTCTTCTCCGGTCACCCGGTGGTGGGGATTGCCGTCCACGCCGAGACTGGGCTGGTCTTCTTCGTGGATTCGTATCAAGGCCCGCTTGCGATTTACAGTATGCGCCTGTCCGTAACCGATTACAACGGGGGCGTGACTCAGCTTTCATCCCGCGACACGCGCGCCACCGGTCTGATCGGGGTAGATAGCAATGCCGGATACATCTATTACGGCGAACAAAGCCAGTTCCTGGGTAACTACATTCAAAAATCCAGCCTTGAACTGGCGCTCTTCCGACGCGGCTTGACCAATGGTGCCTGGCTCGTCGAAGATTCGTTGCTGTACTATGTAGGCTCAAGTTCGAATGGCTCCAACACGCCCACCGGCGTTGGCCTGGAATCGTATTCCGTCGCGCCGATTACGCTGTCCGATCTGGAAGTGACCCAAACGGCGTCCGCCAGCACCATCCCGTACAATGCTCCCCTCACCTTCAACGTGCGGGTGCGGAACATCGGCCCGTCTGTGGCCCAGGATGTGATCGTCACCGACACCCTTCCGTCCGGTGTGACCTTCGTCTCGGCGATTCCCGACCGCGCGGGGGATACGTGTAGCGCCCCGGTCAGCGGGGTGATCACCTGCACCCTGCACGATCTGACTTTTGGCACCACGGTCAACATCCCCGTCATCGTGAACGTGAATGCGGGCACGACCGGCTCGTTGACCAACACGGCGCAGGGCACCTTCAACGACACCGACGGCAACCCGGCGAATAACGCGGCCTCGATCACCGTCACTGCCGTGGCCCCGACCCCCACGCCTACCCTCACGCCCACCCTGACTCCCACCGCCACCCGCATCCCGCCCACCCCCACCCCCAGCGGACTGTCGAAAAACATCTTCTGGACGGACGGCAACGCCAAAATTCAGGCGCTTGAAACGGATAACACCCTCCCGCGCACCATCTACGATGCCGGGAGCAACGTGTGGATGTCCGGCCTCGGCATTGATCCGCTCACCAACAAACTTTACTGGATCGAGCGCACCAATGGCCGGATCATGTCCGGCAACCTGGACGGCACGGGTGCGGTACCCGTCATAACCGGGCTGAACACCCCGACAACGCTGGTCGTGGACGGCGCAGGCGGACGCCTGTACTGGCGCGACAGCGCGGGCATTCAACGGGCTAATCTCGACGGAACCGGCGCGGTCACGCTCGTTTCTGCCGGATACACGACAGGCATGGGCTTTGCCGTGGATTTGGGCCGCGGCTACCTGTACTGGAGCGCCGACGGTCTGATTCGCCGGGCCAACCTTGACGGCACCGGGCAGACCACCCTGCTGTCCCGCCTGGGTTTCACAATCGATTCCATCGCGCTCGATTTGCAGACAGAGTATGTGTACTTCACCCAGACCAACACGTTCATCGCCACGCTTATGCAGTACCCTATGTTTGGCGGTGGCGGGATTCCCACATCTGTTTCTAGTTCGTGTACGGGAGGAAGTTCGCTGTCCGGGCTAACGGTGGACAATGCAGGTGGAAAAGTGTATTGGCTGGGTTGCAACGCGATCTGGCGCGCCGATCTCGCCGCCAATTCCACTGCCGAGACCTTCCTCGCGACGACCATTTCCAACGTTGGAG
>JABWBV010000077.1 GCA_013359445.1 Anaerolineales bacterium
GTCCTGATCTCCGACACCCTGCCCATCCTGCTCACGGACCTCACCGTAACCAGCACCCTCCCCCTCACCCCGACGGGGCACGCGTGGGCGGTCGGGAGTCTGCCTCCCGGCGCGGGCGGGATCATTACCCTGACCGGGCACGTTTCCCCCGCGCTGACCAGCGAACTCACCTTCACCAACACCGCGACGATCAGCACTCCCGTCACCGACACCCAACCTGCCAATAACACCAGTTTTGTCGTCAGCGAAGTCAACTTGCCCCCGCATGTGGACGCCAGTCCAAGCATCACGGTCACCGCGGGGCAGGTTTTCACCCTGACCGTTTCCTTCACCGATCCGGGGCTGGACGATACCCACCTCGCAGAATTCATCTGGGGGGATGGGCTGACGGACACAGTGAACCCCGCCCTCTCGCCGTTTACTGCGCCCCATCTTTATGCCCACCCCGGAACCTATCCCGCGACCGTGCGCGTGTGGGACAACGATGGGGGACAGGGGACCGCTTCCATCGCGGTGACGGTGTTGCCAGTGGAAGATACGGTGTATTTTCAATACTTGCCATTGTTAGCGAACTTTTTTGGCAACCCGATGAACTTCGTGGAGGTTTTTCCAGCGGCAAACCAGAACATCGTTTCCCCTCAGCGTTCGTTAAGAGCGCTTTATGGCACTGATCTCTGGCCGGAATCGGTCTCCACACAAGCTGTGATTCTGCATTCCTTTCAAGCAGGAGATGTCACCGGAACCCTGACTGTGACCGGGTCTCTCCTCATGCTGGAGCCTGCGCGGAGTTTTTCGCCTGGTGAAAAATTGCAGGCCACTTTGACCACGGGTTTGGCCACGGTGCTGGGCGAAGAAATCCTGCACCCGGATTTTCCTTCCGTCTGGCATTTTCAAGTGGGCACGACGGGGGGCAGTGGCTTTATGTTGCCCGCGGCGGTTCCCACGTTCGGCGGGGGGGCGAGTAGCGCGCTGGCGTTGGGCGACCTCGATCAGGATGGGGATTGGGATGGGGTGGTGACGAACCTGGATAGCCCGGCGACAGTTTGGCTGAACGAGGGGGGAGCCTTTACCGCACATCCTACGACGCCAGAATTTGGCGCAGGGGCGCACGCGCTCGGGTTGGGGGATGTGGATCGGGATGGGGATTTGGATGCCGTATTGGCTGGGGCGGGCACGGAGGCGGTCTGGTTGAACGATGGGGCGGGAACGTTTACCCCGCATCCTACCGCACCGATATTTGGGGACGGTGCCAGTTTGGGCGTGAGGTTGGGGGATGTGAATGGGGATGGTGCGCTGGATGTGGTCGTGGCGAATACCGATCACGAGCCGGAGACAGTCTGGTTGAATGATGGAACTGGGGTGTTTTTCCCGCACCCCACCCTCCCTAGCTTTGGGGCGGGTGACAGTACGGCACTTGACCTGGGCGATGTGGACGGGGATTTCGATTTAGATGTGGTCGTTGCCAACGCATATGGACAACCCGAAACGGTCTGGATAAACGACGGAACCGGCGGATATTTCCCCCATGCGGTCTTGCCTGAGTTTGGAGCCGGAGATAGTCGGGCGCTTGCGCTAGGTGACCTCGATGGGGATGGGGATGTGGACGCGGTGGTGGCGAATGGCAGTGGCGAGCCGGAAACGGTGTGGCTTAACGATGGGGACGGGGTGTTTACGCCGCATCCGACGGTTTCGGCGTTTGGTGGGGGAGAGAGTGTGGGGTTGGCGTTGGGGGATGTAGATGGGGATGGGGATTTGGATGTGGTGGTGGCAAATGGCGGCGCCGAACCTGAAACGGTGTGGCTTAATGATGGGGTGGGTGGCTTTGCGGATGCGGAAAATCCCCCCGCCTTTGGTGCGGGGGAGAGCATGGCGGTCGCGTTGGGCGATCTGGACGGGGATGGGGATTTGGACGCGGTGGTGGCAAATAACGGGGCGGAAACGGTCTGGCATAACGAAGAAATGCACGTCCTATCTACCGAGCCGTCCGGGGTAGGGGGGATGATCGCCACCGGGGGAACCCTCACGGTTACTTTTGATCGGGCAGTGAACCCGGATACGGTGAATAGCGAGACCTTTGTGGTCAATGGGACGTTGACGGGCCGATATTCTGGCACCTTCAGTTTTCCCAACGCGAATCAGGTGGTATTTACCCCTGCAACGCCCTTCAAACCGGATGAAACCCTGTGGGTATCGCTAACGAAAGGGATGGGCGATGCGACGATCAACCTGCCGCTTCACCCCTATGTGTGGGAATTGCGCGGCGCGGCCAGTGGAGGCACAGGGGTGATGGAACTTCATCCAAGTTACCCAATATTCGATTTTGGGGATGGAGGAAATGTGCTGGTCGGCGACCTGGACGGAGATGGGGATTTAGATGCGATTGCCGGAACGTTTTACAATACGCCGACATCTTTCAATCAAATTTGGATGAATGATGGTATGGCGGGGTTTGTGCTTCAAGCACCCACGGAAATGAATTTTTTCAACGGCATGCTCGGAGATTTAGACGGGGATGGCGATTTAGATGTCATCGGGTACTCGGTTGTGGAAGGTTATGGTGCTATATGGTTTACCTGGATGAATGATGGGGTAGGAAATTTCTCTCTTTTCTCGGAGTCTTTTTTCGGGGTATATTTGCAAGAGTCCTATGAACCACCGCTCCTGTTAGACCTGGATGGCGATGGCGACCTGGACGCGTTGGTGAAAGAATATCAATATGGGTATCCGGAAATTTCTCAGTATCACATCTGGTTAAACGATGGCACAGGCCAATTCTATCCACATCCTACAACGCCTGTTTTGGACTGCTGTTTTAGCCATGCGGATGTCGGAGATGTAGATGGAGATGGGGATATTGATTTGATTCAAATTCCTCAATACGTTAACGGACAGCCAGAACAAGACGGTGCCACCATATGGTTGAATGATGGGAAGGGTAATTTTCAAGTACAGCCTGAATCCCTCGCTGTCCCGGATGCCGTCGTGTACGGGCGTGTTACATTGGGGGATTTGGACGGGGATCATGATCTGGATGCTGTGATGTCGGTGCTTTATAACGGTTATTCCGTTTGGCTGAATGACGGACAGGGAAGTTTTACTTTGCACCCAACCACCCCTTTTTTTACGACTTCCAATGGAAATAGTGAATTGTTAGAACTGACGGACCTGAACGGAGACGGATTTTTGGATGCTGTGGCGTATGGCTGGGCTATCGCGGGAGATACTGCTGAAATCTGGCTGAACGACGGGCTGGGAAATTTCATCCATCATCCAACCAATCCCCTGATTGGCTATGGGGTGACAGCTGACCTCGCCCCTGGAGATTTTGATGGCGATGGCGATGTGGAATTTATCACGTTGGCGGCTTTCTTTGGCGACTCCGATTACATCTGGCTCAATCAAAACGCCCCGGAATAATCCCCCACCGCCCTCCCCTCAAAAAAACACGCCAGCGCGTGTCCCGGCTCCAGGGACACGCGCACCGGCGTGCCGGGGCGAATCTGCCGCGTGTGGGGTTGCATCGCATGGATCAACCGCCCGGACGGGAGTTTCAGCCGATAAATGTTATACGCCCCCTTGAAATACCGCGCCAGCACAATGGATTTTTCCCCGGACGCGGGTTCAAACATCACATCGTCAAAACGGATGGCGATCTCGACCGGTGTCCCGACGGGCAACGACGTGGGCTGGGGCAATACCCCAATCTCGGTCAGAATCCCGCCCTCGGTCACCTCGCCGGGCAGAAAATCGGTGTTGCCCATAAACTCGGCCACAAACCGGGTCGCGGGGCTGTGGAAAATCGCTTCGGGTGTCCCCACCTGCTCCAAACGTCCCCCGTTTAACACCGCCAACCGGTCGCCCATAAACAACGCCTCTTCCTGATCGTGCGTGACAAAAATCGCGGTCGATCCGCTGGCCTTCAGAATGGCGCGCACTTCCTCCCGAATCCGTGTCCGCCGGTCCGCGTCCAGGTTGCTGAACGGTTCATCGAACAGAATCAACACCGGTTGGGGGGCCATCGCCCGCGCCAGGGCCACGCGCTGACGTTCGCCCCCCGAGAGTTCGTGGGGGTAGCGGTCTGCCAAATGCTCCAACCCAACCAGCCGCAGGTAAAACGCCACCTGCTTGCGACTTTCTTCATCATTTTTCAACCCAAACTGCACATTCTCAAACGCCGTCAAATGCGGAAAGAGTGCGTGCTCCTGAAACACCAAACTGACCCCGCGCTTTTCCGGCGGCACGAACGTGGTGCCATTTGCCACCAACCGCCCCTCGATCCGAATCGTGCCCCCGTTCGGACGCTCGAACCCCGCGATCATGCGGAGGGTGGTCGTCTTCCCGCACCCACTGGGGCCGAGCAGGGCCAGGATTTCCCCTTTTTGCACGGTTAAACTTACATCATGCACCGCGGGGGCTGTGCCATTGAACGATTTGGAAAGGTGGGAAATTTCAACGGTAATCGGGTTCATATCTGTTTTCGAATGGTTAGAAAAGCCATCGGCACGGACGAAACCAGGATCAGCAACAGGGCGGGCGCGGCGGCTTGAGCGAAAAACGCCTCCGACACCGCCCCCCATACCGAAGTCGCCAGGGTTTTAAATCCGAGAGGGCTGAGGATAAGGGTAGCAGGGAGTTCTTTCATCACAGTTAAAAAAATGAGGGCGGTCCCCGCACCGAGTCCGGGGCGCACGAGGGGGAGCGTAATCCGACGGAACACGGTCAGCGGTCCGTGGCCCAGACTCCGTCCGGCTTCTTCCAGGTTCGGGTGAACGGTCAGTAGCGACGCCTGCACCGCCCCCAACGCCTGGGGGAGAAACAGGATCACGTAGGCAAAAATCAACATCGGGGCGGTTTGGTAGAGCCACGGGAGATAGTTTGCCCCGAAAAAGACCAACGCCAGCGCAATCACAATCCCCGGCAGGGCGAACCCGACGTACATCATCCGCTCCAGTAATTGGGGCACGCGCCCCGCGCGGCGCACCCGCAAGATCGAGATTGGCAAACTGGCCGCGACGGTTACGAACGCCGCCATGAGCGAAATCGAAAATGAATTCCACGAGGCCCCCCACAGCGCGCGGATTTCTTCCCCGGCCTGCACACCCCGCACCAGCCAATACCCCAAATTGAGCGCGGGCAATAACAGTGCGGCGAGGACCACCCCCATGCAAAATACCAGCGCTGGCCCCTTCCATTTGCCCAGGGCGATGATCGTGGGCGGACGCACGCGCGCGGTGGAACTGTACTGGCGGGCGGACGTTTGCCAGCGTGTTTCTGCCGCCAACAGAAGGAGCGTGATGACGATTAAAATCAGGGCCAAAGCCGCCGCCGCCGAACGATCCAGAGAGGATTGGTATTGCACGTAAATCGCCCGTGTAAAGGTATCGTAGCGCAAAATGGCGACCGCCCCAAAATCACGAAGGGTGTACAGGATGACGAGCAAACTTCCGGCGGCGAGGGCAGGCCGCAGTTGGGGGAATGTGACCCGCCAAAACGTTTGCCAGGGGGTGTGGCCCAAACTGCGGGCGGCTTCTTCGATCGTAGGGTCCATCCCCGCGAGGGCCGCGCGCAGGTTCAGTAAAATGTACGGGTAGGTCAACACGGTCAACACATACACCGCGCCCGGAAATCCGTAAAGCGACGGAATCCGTTCGATGCCAAACAAGGTTTCTAACCACCCTTGCACAAGTCCTCGCGGCCCCATCGCGGAGACGAACAAATACGCGCCGATGTAGCTCGGAATGACCAGCGGCAGGGCGGTAAGCAGTGCCCATCCCCGGCGAAAGGGTAAATCCGTGCGGGTGGTGAGCCACGCGAGGGGCAGGGCAATGCCGATGGAAGCGGCGGTGACGGAAAACGCCAGGATCAGGCTGTTCCAAACGATTTCCAGATTCCGGGCGCGAAAGACCAAATCCCAGATCGCGGTTTCGCCCTGCCCCGCGCGGACCACCAGATAGCCCACCGGAAGCAGGATCGCCCCTGCCAAGAGCACGGAGGGAAGCCAAAGCAAGCCTATCGAACGCCACGAGGGTCGCGGCGCACGATAGGCTTGGGGTTGAGGAAGCGCAGGGGGGGGGTATTCAGCCAAACTTAAATTGAAACCAACGGCGGCGATAGCCAGCTTAATTTTTCCGAATTCCTTTTTTAGGGAAGCGCGCCGACTTCCGTCAGCAACGTGACCGTACCTTGTAAATCAGCCAGGTCGGAAAGGTCCATGTCGATGCCGTGCAGATCGGCGAGGGGGATCAACCCTTCCGGGGCGGCCAGGTCATCCGAGAGCGGGTATTCCCAGGTTTCGGTGGCGAAGTATTCCTGGGCAACGGTGGAAAGCAAAAACCGAATGAATAGTTCGGCGTTTGGATTATCGGAGCTTTTGAGCATCCCCGCCCCGGCCACCATCACCAACGAGCCAGGGCCTTGTCCGGGCTGGAAGTAATTGCGGGCTTCAAAGTCTTCGCCTTCCTCTTGCAAGAACCGATACAGGTAATAGTGATTGACAAAGCCCACTTCCACTTCTCCCGCCCCCACCGCGGCGACGACTGCGGTGTTATTTTCATACGCGATGGGGTGATTGGCGATGATGCCTTCCAGCCATTGCCGGGTTTTTTCCTGCCCCCACACCTGACGCATCCCCGTAACCATTACCTGAAACGAGCCGTTGGTGGGTGCCCAGCCGATTTTACCATCCCATTTGGGGTCCACAAAATCCCAAATGTCGGCGGGCAAATCCGCAGGGGTGAGGGTAGCGGTATGATACGCAATCACGCGCGCCCGTCCAGTCACCCCCACCCAGACCCCTTCCGGGGAACGAAACTTCTCGGGGACATGATCCAGAATATTTTGCGGGAGTGGAGCGAGCAGGCCCGCATCAGCCACCGCGCCCAACCCGCCCGGGTCCTGCGCCCAAAAAACGTCAGCGGGCGAATTTTCGCCCTCCTCGAGCAGGGTCGCGGCCATTTCTGCCGTGTTGCCATAGCGCACCTGCACCTCAATGCCGCTTTCTTCGGTGAACAATTGGATCGCCGGGCCGACCAGGCTTTCACTGCGCCCGGAATACAGGATCAACGGATCGCCTGCGGGGGTGCTGGAGGCGGTGGGGGCACAGGCCACGAGGGCAAAAAAGAACAACATACCCCAAAAAACTACAAAAATTTTACGCATATAAAGACTCCTGGTAAAAAGGTGTTGGTCACTCGGAGGGTGAGAAACCGCATTTATTATATATTTGTCTTAAATATTAATAAATATTGTCATCTAGAAAAGTGTGCGTTATTATATGCGAGTTCCTTTTTGGGACAATCGCCTTGTTTTAAGATAAGGTTTCACCCTGGGTGAAACCTGGCGCGTTTTCCCAATATTCCCATCGTTTTTTCTGGAATCCTATGCGCGTGAGCCATGCCATGCAGCGGTACGCCGCTGAAATCTATCGCCTTCAACAAGATCACCCCTATGCCACCCTCTCAATGTTGGCCGAACACGTGGACGCGTCTCTGCAAGCCGTCTCGCGGATGTTGACCCGGCTCGAAGAGGGGGGCTTGCTCGAACGCGAACCTTACCGGGGCGTGCGCCTGACCCCCGCAGGGGAAAAAGCCGCCCTGCCGGAACTCCGCCGCCACCGCTTGTTGGAAGTATTTCTCGTCAAGGTGATGAAATTTGGCTGGGATGAAGCCCACGAACTGACCGATGGCTTTGCCCAGGGCATTGATCAAAAACTCGAAGACCGGATTGACGAACTGACCGGGCGCCCCACCCGTTGTCCACACGGCGAACCGATCCCCACCCGCGCGGGGCACATCGCCCCCACGCGCGACCGCAGTTTGACCTCCCTCCAACCCGGCGAGATCGGGCACATCAGCCGGGTTCGGACGCACGACGGGCCAAAGTTGCGTTACCTGGCAGAACAGGGCCTTGTGCCTGGGGTCGGGTTTCGCGTCGTCTCCCATGCCCCGTTCAACGGCCCCATCCGCATCCTGGCGGATAACCAGGACCACATTCTCGGGCATGAAATTTCTCAAGTGATTTGGGTAGAAACTTTCGAGGGGGATGTGGACCCGAACTTGTGCAATCGGGCCGGGTGCCCGCTTCCTCATGTGGCGGAAATGTATGGCAGAATTCCTGCGCGGAAATAAATTCTCAGCCAGGGGGACCCACCTTTGGCGGGGATTATTCGGGGCGATGTTCTGCCTGGCTTCCCTCTCCGCTTGCACGCCTCCCCCGGAACCAATGGCGACACCCCTTCCGGTGGTGATCCCATCCGAAACCCCTCGCCCAACCCCCACGTTTTTTCCCATTCCCCAACCTTCCCTCACCCCGACGCCTTCGCCCGTCGTCTTCGTCCCTGCTTCTCCGTCGGCCACCCCCACCCAAATTCCCCATACACTTTGTTCCCCGCTCGAAGGCTATACCTTCGCCGAGCTACCGGATATCGAATCCCAGCCGTTCATCGCCCCCCGTCCGGGAAAAGATGATGGGCATCACGGTGTAGATTTTGCCCATTGGCAATATAAAGATCGAATGACTTTGGAAGGGGTGGGGGTGCAATCGGTTCTCTCGGGGGTGGTGGCCGCGTCGGTGCCGGAGAAATATCCTTACGGAAATATGATCATCGTGGAGACCCCAGTCGAATTTCTCTCCCCCGAGGCGCTGGCCGCGTTTCAAATCCAACCGGGCCAATCCCTCTACCTGTTATATGCCCATCTCAAAACCCCCTCACCCTATCAACTGGGCGATCCCGTAACCTGTGGCGACCTGCTCGGGAACGTGGGAAACACCGGCGCATCGGGCAACCCCCACCTCCATCTGGAAACCCGCGTTGGCCCTGCAGGAGCCACGTTTGCCAGTATGGAATATTACAAAACGACCTCTACAGACGAAGAACGCGCCAACTACGAGAGTTGGCGCTTTTTAGGGGATTTTATCTTGTTCAATCCGTGGACGTTGCTTAATTTATCATCCGATTAGTCAGTCACCCAGGCGAGTCTTTTTTTCGTTTCTTTTCGGCCTCTTTCATCCCCGGAAACCGCACCACTTTAACCAAAAACTTCAACGCCCCGAATGAGATGATGTCATTATCCTTTAGTTTGAGGGGCGCGTCGGCAGTGGCTTTGACATTGTTGGCATACGTTCCATTGGTGCTCCCCATATCGTACAAGAACAACCCGTCTTTTGTGGGGCGCATACTGGCATGAACGCGGGAGACCCCCAGTTCCAACCCGTTGTGCTGGCTCACATCCACATCAACCTGTGGTGCACCCACCCGGCGACCGATGGTGATCTCCTCCCAAATTTCGAGGGCGAGGGGTTCTTGCCGGGTCACCAGGTTAACTAACACGATCCGCCAGATTTTATCGTCTTCCGCATTATCCTCTTCTTTGCGAAGGGGGACGCGCATAAACGCCATCTGATCGAAATATTGAAGCAGGCGGGCGGCATCAATTTCCCTGGTTTCTAAACTGGAGGCAATTACGGCGGAAAGGTCGGTCATTGTCTTTTTCATACCCATAATCTTATCCGAAATCGGGAGCTTTGTCACTTTGTTTGTTAACTTTTTCGGGGGTTTTCTATTGAAACTTCATATTAATCTGTGTGAAGAATGTCCGTTTTGTAATTTCACACGCTTGAAGGCGTTTCCTTTCTAAACCTGAGCATTTAGGCTAAAACAGGAAAGCACAGATTCAGGCTGTAGTGCAGGTTTCAACCGCTCGTCATCCCTAACGCCTGAAGTCGTCACAACAAAACCATGATTTATTGACTGATGTGACCTTCCTTCAGCTTTCTTTTTCGGAATCTTCTCGCTGGTGAGTAATTACAGTTACACTGTTTTTGAAAAGAAGAACGGACCTCTGGGAATCTGAGACAGATTTTCGACGGTTCGGTGAACCCCTGGCACTTGTCGCAACCGAGCATGTTGCTCCACCGGCCCTAACGCGATCAGATGCCCGATCCCCGCTGCGTGCGCCGCCTGCATCCCCGACACGGAATCTTCCACCACCACACATGTTTCCGGGGGAAGGGCAAGGTATTCGGCGGCTTTCAGGTACATGTCCGGGGCGGGCTTGCCCGGAATGACCCCATCGCCGTACACAATTTTGTCCAGTTCAAACCATCGCGCGAGGTCTAGATATTCGATATAAAAATCCACATTTTCTTTCTCAGACGCCGTCGCAATCGTGCGTGGAATCCCCTGCGCCACAAGGTCATCCAGCAATGCCACCGCACCCGGCGAGAGTCTGAAATCCGTCCACTCGTTTAAGCAGATTTCTCGGTACAACGCTTCTTTTTCGTGGCTCAACCGGGCGATCTCCTCCGGGGTGAGGGTGCCGTTCATCAAATATTGCAAAATGTACGGGTTCGTCCGCCCGTGGACGTGGCGCGCGATTTCTTCATCGGTCAGCGCCGTGCCGCGAATTTTGCGCGAAAAGTCTTTCCACACTTGTTCGTGTTGGGGGGTGTCCCATAACAGGACGCCGTTAAAGTCAAAAATGATTCCTTGATACATAAATTCCTTAGATTCGGATATGGGGCGCACCCTTCGACTGCGCTGGACACGGGTAGGTTTGAGAGGCGTGCCCTTTGCCGCTCCGCTCAGGATGCTGTCGTTATGACCTTGTGCGGGGCGGGCTAATTCGCCAACGCATATTCCACCGCCGCTTCCGCGTGAATTTGCGTCGTCGCAAACAATGGTACGGGGCAATCCGCCTGTTGGAGCAACAATTCAATCTCCGTACACCCGGAAATAATCCCCTCCGCCCCCGCCTCAATCAACTGCTCAATAATTTGCACATATCGCACCTTCGATTCTAGCCGGGTGATGCCCAAACACAGCTCATCATAAATCACCTCATGCACCACCGCGCGGGCCTCCGCCCCCGGAACGAGCACGTTCAGCCCAAACCGCTCCACCAACCGCCCTTTATAAAAATCCTGCTCCATCGTGAACCGCGTCCCCAACAGACCAATCGTTTTCAACCCTGCCGCCTGAATTTTCTGCGCGGTCGCGTCGGCGATGTGGAGGAGGGGGATGCTCACGTTGGCCTCGATGTCCGGGGCGAGTTTGTGCATGGTGTTGGTACACAGCACGAGGAAATCCGCGCCCGCGCGGTCCAGGCTTTGCGCGGCGGCGATCAGGATTTGCGCCGCGTCTGCCCACCGGTTTTGGTGCTGGAGGGTTTCGATTTCGGCAAAATCTACGGTGTACATGACGCTTTTGGCGGAGTGCAGTCCGCCCAACCGCGCCCGCGTGGTCTCGTTGATGATCCGGTAATATTCGATGGACGATTCCCAACTCATCCCGCCGATTAACCCTATCGTTTTCATTTTCCGCCCTCCCACGTTTCCCCGTCCCCCAGCACGACCACGCGGTCCGCCACGCCCGCGCGGGTGGCCGCCTCGCGCAGGTCCGCCCGCGACGTGGTGCAGTGATCGAGCGCTTCCGTATGAATGGCGAGAATCGTCGCCCGTGGGGCGCTTTCGCACACTGCGATGGTTTGCGCCGCGTCCATGATGATCAATTCCTTCTCCGGCCCCCACACCGCGCCCCCGGAATGGGTGAGGATCACGTCCGGGTTATACTGGCGGAGGGTGGCTTGCGGTGCTTCGTACCAGACGGTATCGCCGCACCAGTAGACGGTGGGGTCGTTTTCGGCTTGAAAGACGTAGCCTGAGCCGTGTCCCATATCGCCCAGCACGGGGGCACTCGATCCGTGCCGCGCGGCCACGCGCGTGATCGTGATCCCCTGCCAGGTGACGCTGTCCGCGACGGGGCGCACGTCCAAAAAGCCTTTGGAGCGGATGATCTCCGCATCGCCGGGTTGGCAGAACAGGGGAAGATCTTTGGGAAGCAGTTGTTGGGCCACCGGGTCGAAGTGATCGCCGTGCAAGTGGGTGACGATGATCATTTCGATGTCTTGCATGATTTCGTCCGGGGTGAGGGAGAGTTCGACGAGGGGGTTGGGAGAGCGTTGGGCGAGGGAGGGGCGGGAGTGTTTGGGGGCAAAATACGGATCGGCCAGGAACAGGTGTCCGGCGTAGGTGATTCGCATCGTTGCGTTTCGGATGAGTTGGATGTGCATAAAGGGCTCCAGTTTGTACGGGGACATGTCGCGCAAGATTGCATCTTGCGTTACGCAAGATACAATCTTGCGCGACAGAGATGTTTCCATTCTACCCTGATGTGTCTAATTTGCCGTTTGATAACTGCCAGATTTTTCCACGTCCGTTGCCGGTAAACGCTTCGATGAACGCCCGATCATGGACGGCGGCGAGTACGGTGCCGGGGAAGGCGTCGAGGGCGGCTTCAAACCGTTCGCGGGAGGGGATGTCGAGGTGGTTGACGGGTTCGTCGAGGACGAGGAAGTTGGCGCCTTCGGCGACCAGTTTGGCGAGGATGAGCCGTGCCCGTTCGCCGTAGCTCAGTTTTCCGACGGGGGTGAGCGCGCCGTCGCCTTCGAGGAGGAAATAGTGGAGGAAGTTGCGGGCGTCGGTTTCGGTCAGGGCTTTGGCGGATTGGATGACGGAGAGGGGGGTGGCGGTCGGGGGGAGGGTTTCTTGCTCTTGGGGCATGTAGCCGACGCGGACAGACGCGCCGAGGCGAATCACCGCACCCTTCGACTTCGCAAAGCCTCCGTCGTTCGGGAGACGAACGTCGCTCAGGGTGCTGCTGTCGAGGGTTAAGGATGGCTGTAGCTCTCCGACGATGAGTTTGAGGAGGGTGGATTTGCCGGTGCCGTTTGCGCCGAGGAGGGCGATACGGTCGCCGTAGAGGAGGGTGGCTTCGAGGTTTTCAAACAACGGTGGCCGGCCCGGATAGGCGAAGGTGACATGTTTCATGTCTAACACGATTTGCCCGGAGCGCATGGTTTCTTCAAAGTCCAATTTCATGTGCCAGCCTTTTTTGGGTTTGTCCACGCGGTCGTCGGAGGCGAGGTAGCGGTCGAGCTTTTTCTCGCGACTTTTGGCTTTTTTGGCGACTTTTTTGGCGTAGCGGCGGACGGTGGGTTGGCGGGAGGTGGTGGTGAGTTCCACCGATTGGGCGTGCATCATCGTCCGGTGGATGTCGTCTTCCATGCGGCGAATTTCGGCTTGTTGGTCGCGATACTCTTCCCAGGTTTTGGCGAGTTCGCGGGCGGCGGCGTGGGCGTAGGCAGTGTAGTTGCCGGGGTATTCGCGCAGGGTGTGGGCGTCGGGGTCGAGGGCGAGGATTTTGGTCACCGTATGGTCGAGGAAGGTGCGGTCGTGGGAGACGATGAGGACGGCACCTGCATAATGATTGAGGAAGTTTTCCAGCCATTCGAGGGCCTGGATGTCGAGGTGGTTGGTGGGTTCGTCGAGAAGGAGGACGTTTGGCTGGGTGAGGAGGATGCGGGCGAGGCCTACGCGGGTGCGCTGTCCGCCGGAGAGGTTTGAGAGTGGCGAGTGGTGAGTGGCGAGGGGCAAGTCCAGGCCGGTGAGGATTTGTTCGAGGCGGTGTTCGACGGTGTAGCCGCCGAGGGCTTCAAAGCGGGTGAGGGCGTCTCCGTACGCGGCGAGCGTTTGGGGGAGGTCGGTGGTGGTTGCGAGGTCGGCCGCGAGGGTCTCGACTTGTTCGCGCGCGGTTTGCCACCCGGTCAGGCCGCTGATCACGGTCGTGTACACGGTTTGATCGGGATCGAGTTGAAATCCCTGGGGCAGATAGCCAAGGGTGGTGCCTGGGGCGCGGCTCACGGTGCCTGAATCGGGACTTTCTTCACCCGCGATGATCCGCAGGAGGGTGGATTTGCCGCTCCCGTTCGGCCCGACGAGCGCGACCCGTTCGCCAGGGTTGACGACGAAGGATATTTTGTCGAGGATGGTTTCGACGCCGTAGGATTTGGAGAGTTGATGGATAAAGAGCATAATGTAAAGACGGCAGACTGAGGACCGAAGACGGGAAAGGGCGGTCTTTGGTCTCCCGTTCCCGGTCAGATTAAAACAAAACGACCACGGATTCGCACCCGTGGTCGTGTTTGAATGATAGGTAAATAGACTACCACACGCCCTGAAAAATTCAGGGTGCGAAAAATGCCTCGCGTGTGTGGATATAGTCAATCATTAGAGTGAAACCTTTTCCTTTCTTTACCTGTTGAGGAGTTTATCATAGGGGGGGGGGATGGTCAAGAATCAATTGCACAAACGGTATTTTTGTATATTCAACCTTGTTGGAACTGATTACGAGCCCCTCCACAGGTACGCTAAACTAGGGCAAGTCTCTATGCGATTGGTACACCTAAAAATCCTTGTAATAGTATACTAATCGAAATCTTTTCCCTGGAGGCCACTTATGGATCCCATGTCAATTATCTTAATGGCACTGAGTTCGGGCGCGGCGGCAGGGCTGAAACCCGCCGCCGAGAAAGCGGTCAGCGACGCCTATGAAGGCATTAAGGCCTTGCTCAAAAAGAAGTATGAGGACAAAGTAGAGGTGGAAGTGCTGGAAAAAGACCCCACCTCCGAAATGCGTAAAGAACTCGTCAAGGAAGGGCTGGATAAAGTGGCCGCCGATCAGGATGAGGAAGTCCTCCAAAAAGCCAAAGAAGTCCTGGAGGCTGTTGAGAAACATGCGCCCGAAACGGCGGTTGCGTTTGGGGTCGATCTGGAAGCGATCAAAGGGGCCTCACTCAAACTGCGAGACATTATCGCGACTGGGACTGGCGTCCGCGCCAAAAACGTCGAAGTGACGGGCGATATCGTCATCGAAGGGGTGCGTGCGGGGCAAGGTTCCCAGAACCCGCCAGGTAAAATCCCAAACGCCTAAAGGCAGTCGAGCCAAAGACGACGCAAGAAGGTTCGCCTGCCGTCATTTTCCAACAAGTCAGTGCCGGGGGGAATATCGATGTAGATGTTTTTGTTACCAAGACCGAGCGGCCCGCTGTGTTTGCCGGTGTGCCCGCTTTACGTCCGCATTTCGTGGGGCGGGATCATGACCTAACAGAAATTGTCTCCCTGCTCACCGCGGAGGCTAATTCGTATGTCGCTGTGGTAGGGATGCCAGGGGTGGGTAAGTCCACGCTGGCGACGGCTCTGGCTCATCATCGGGCGTTACTGGAACACTTCAAGGATGGGGTGCTGTGGGCCAGTGTCGGTCCACCCGAACAGGCGGATGTGATGACCACATTGGCGGCCTGGGGAAATGCGTTGGGGGCGGACCTGACCCAATTCAACGAACCTGAAACGCGCCGCGAGGCCGTCAAACAACTGGTGGGGGATCGGGCGATGGTTGTAGTGCTGGACGATATTTGGGTCTGGGAACAAGCGCAAGCCCTCCTGTGCGGCGGCCCTCATTGCGTACATCTGCTAACCACGCGGGACATGCAGATTGCTCAGAAGTTTGCCGGGAAAAAACTCACTTATCCCTTGAAAACCCTGCCCGATACGGAAGCGAAAAAACTGCTGGAAGCCATCGCCCCGGAAGTCTGTGCCGCACATCCGGCGGACATTGATCGCCTGGTAGACGAATTGGACGGACTACCGCTCTCATTAGAACTGGTGGGAAGTTTTCTGGCCTCTGACGAAAGAAACCTGTTCCCCGACTTGTTTGGGGATGACAAGCCTCTGGAAGAGGTGGACGAACCTGTCGAGCGGTTGGCGCTGTTGATGGAAAGCGACAAATCCGGCGCAAAACGCTCCCTGGCAGATATCCTCAAGCTCAGTCTGGATCATCTTCCCTCGGAGGCGGTGATGGCGTTTTACGAGTTAGGCGCATTTGCACCGACACCAGCCAGTTTTAGTCTGCCTGCCGCGGAGTATGTGACCCAGGCCACCAAGGGGACTCTGGCCTTGCTGGCCGCCCGCAGTCTGATCGAAGTGGAAGGCCCGCGTATGTTCCTCCACCAAACTCTCGCAGAACTCGCCCGCACGAAAATGCCTCCTGAGGCTCCGGCACGCCATCGCGCATATTATTTGGAGTTGGTTAATAAAGACAACGAAGCCTGGCGCGCCATCGAACCTGAGTATGAACAAATCACCTGGGGGTTTCAACATAACCCGGATGATGAAAGCTTGCTGGAGTGGATTTGGGCGATGAGCATGTTTCAGAACCTGAGAGGGCTGCGTCGCGAGCAAATAGGATGGATGGAACGCGGATTGGTGGTTACCAGAAGAGACATGTTGAAGGAAGCGTACGGGATATTATTGAACAACCTGGCCGCTTTGTACGACAGCCTGGGTCAGCGGGAGAAAGCGTTGGAATACCTCCACAACTCGGCACTGGTCAAACTGCAACTGGATGATCAGAGAGGGTTGGCCGCCACGCTAATCAATTTGGGTAGTATTTATGATGACCATGCGAAAGCGTTCGAATACCTGGAGCGAGCATTCCGGATTTTTGAAGAGTTGGATGACAAGGTTGGATTGGCAGAAACGCTAACAAAACTGGGGAATATGTACAATAACCCGGCACAACGGGAGCAAGCATTGGAATATTACGAACAGGCACTCCGCTTATTTGAAGAAGCGCCCAACCCGGGCGGGGTGGCGAAAACGCTCAATACAATTGGGTTAATGTACACAAACATGAGCAACCCGGAAAAAGCTTTGGAATATTACATGCAAGCGTTGCCCATACAGGAAGAAGTAGGCGACCTGGTTGAATTGGCGAGAACGTGGAATAACATGGGTTGGGCATACGAAAACCTGTCTCAACCTGTACAAGCATTAGCATATTATGAACAGGCGTTACCGATTGTGGAACGGGGCACTAGCTGGGTCGGGTTCGTGATGACAATGAACAATGTCGCTAGGATGTACCGAGAGACGGGCAACCCCGTGAAAGCATTGGAAACCTACGAGCGGTTGTTGCCAAATGCGGAAGGACTGGGCGATTGGGATGAGGTCATAAAAACATTGAACCATATCGCGATGGTTTATCAAGAGATGGGCAACCCAGCGAATGCACTGGAAACCTACGAGCGGTTGCTATCTATCTGCCTCGAAATC
>JABWBV010000685.1 GCA_013359445.1 Anaerolineales bacterium
AGGGTCGTCAGGATGATCACGCTCGCGGCGTAGATTTGTTCGGCGCGGTCGATGAAGCGTTGGGTTTGGGCTTTTTCGGTTTGGGCTTCTTCCACGAGGCGGATGAGGCGTGAAAGGGTGGAATCGCGGGCGAGGCGGGTCACGCGCACTTCCAGGCCGCCTTCCTGGTTGATGGTTCCGGCCAGGACTTCGTCATCGACGCGCTTGTTGACGGGGATCGATTCGCCGGTGATCGGGGCCTGGTCGATGGCGCTTTCGCCTTCGATGATCACGCCGTCGAGCGGGATACGTTCGCCGGGGCGGACCAGAACACGGTCTCCCACGTTTACGTCAGCGATAGGTAAAACAACGGTGCCCTCTCCACGCCGGACGAGGGCCGTTTCCGGGCGGAGTTTCATCAGCGCGCGGATGGCGTTACGCGTCCGGTCGAGAGCGAAGTTTTGCAGGACATTGGACAGCGAAAAGAGGAATAGTAACATGACGCCTTCGAAGGGCGCACCGACGAGGGCGGCGCCGATGGCGGCGATGATCATAAGCAGGTCTACGTCGATGGTACGTTGCCGTAGGGACTCGAGGCCCGCTTTTAGCCCGAAGGTGCCGCCGGTGAGGTAGGCGAGGGCATAAGAGAGCGCGGCGGCGGTGGGGAGGGCGAGCCAGGCATCGAACAGCCACCCCAGGAGCATGGCGACGAAGGTGATGATAGTAAACGCGGTCTCGACGCGGTCATCTTCGAGCGCGTCCCGGAGCATTTGCCAGCGGGTGCGTTGGGGGGCAGGGACGGGGATAGGGGTGATGGGGACGCCCAGTTGCCGAACGAGGTGTTCTAGTTCGGCGCGTGTGGTTAATTGGGGGTCGAAACGAACAGACATCATCCCGCTGACGTAACTTGCGCTGACTCTTTGGACGCCTTTGAGGGTGCGAATGCGGTTTTCCAGGTTGAGCGCGCAGGTTTCGCAGGCGCGCCCGCCCAGGCGGTGAAGCCCCATCACGCAGGTTTCGACATCTCCATTGACGGAGCGGACGATGTGTTCGGGCGTTTCGAGGGTTTGGGGGGTGGTGGTTGGAGCGGCGTGCCGTTCGAGTTGGGCGTGATGCTGGACTTCGGGGGCGAGTTGGAAGTCGATCACATCGGGTTGGGGGGTGGGAGAAGGGTTCATGGTTGAGAAGATGATTTTTGTTGGCATTCGTCACACAGGCCATAGTACAAAACCCGCGCGCCGGTAATTTGATAACCCGATTGCGCTTTTACTTCGTCGGTAAGGGTTTGGACGTGTGGACTGTGGTAGTCGATGATGCGGTTGCAGGTGGTGCAAATGAGGTTGGCGTGCGGGGTGGTTTCGGCGTCGTACCGGATGGTGCCGCTCACGTCATTGCCCAGGTTGTGAATCGCCCCCAAACCCACGAGGGCCTCTAGCGTGTTGTACACGGTGGTGAGGCTCAAGGAGGGGTATTGAGGGCGGAGGTGTTCAAAGATTTGTTGGGCTGAGGGGTGTTCTGTATTGTTGATGAGTAAATGGCAAATTGCCAGGCGTTGAGGGGTCAGGCGTAGACCCGCATTGCGTAAGTTTTCGATGAGGATAGATTCGGTAAACATCTGGTTATATTTGTAATGATTATAAATTTGTTTTGATTATAATCCTGCGTGTTTTTTTTGACAAGATGACCGCATCGTCCAAGGCCAGGTGCGACGGACTTGAGACCGATTTTGGAGAAGGTTATTGCCTAGAATTTTGACCTAAATCCCTGCCAAAGTGCGTTGCACCTGGGATGACGCGCGACTTTAAGAAAAGCCTTAGCACCCTTGACCCGTCCATTGTAATTTTTTGCACTTTCGGTGATAATTCGCGCAGTCATGTACAAGATGACCACCTATTTTAAATCCCCCCGGAGTAAGTAAATTTATGTCTGTCAAACCCTCAACCAGATCTCAAGCAAAAACCACGACAAACGCGGACGGGAATCCCCGCCGTTTGCTCTGGGCAGGGGTGGCGGTGGCCGTTGTGATTTTTGTGGTGGTCGCCGTGCTCATTTGGCAGAGAACTTCCTTTCCTTTCACCTTTGTGGGCGGGGAAGAGCGCGCGATTGTTATCCTTCGGAATACCCAAGACATTGAATACGAAATTAAATTTACGGGGAACCAAGCTGTGGAATTGAACCGTGTCATTATCCAACTCGAAAGCCAACAAATGGTGCTCTTTGTGGAAGTTCAGCAAGTTACAGCCATTGTTGGGGGGCAGGAAGTTGTTTTAGATGATGCCGGGCGTGTGCCCGAAGGGACCCAACTGCTCGTGCAACCCGACGACGTGATCAAAGTCCGGGTTACTTACTACGGCGATAGCATCGGCGCACATTACGTATACGGTTTTCGCCTCGGATTCACCTCCAACGGCGTAGAAAACGAAAACACCTTGAATATCAAAGACAGGGAGTTTATTGTTTCAGTGGAGTAACTTTATGACCCAAAATACCCCCCAAATCATAGATGGCAAAGCCATCGCCGCGGAAATCCGCGAAGAAATTGCAAAAACTATCGCCAGCCGTTTGGAACGGGGTCTCCCCCGTCCCGGGCTGGCGACTGTTTTAGTGGGCGAAGACCCCGCCTCGCAGGTCTACGTCCGCATGAAACGCAAAATGTGCGAGGAACTCGGCATCGAATCCTTCGGTCAAACCCTGCCCAAAGACATCTCCCAGGCCGATCTGGAAAAAGTCGTGGCCGATCTGAACGCTGATCCCCGTGTCAACGGCATCCTCGTTCAACTCCCCTTGCCCAAGCACCTGGACGAAGAACGCGTCCTCAACGCCATCTCCATCTACAAAGACGTGGATGGCTTCCACCCCATCAACATCGGACGCCTGGCGCAAAAAGGCCGCAAACCCACCTTCGTCCCTTGCACCCCCTACGGCTGTATGATCCTGCTCGAAAAAGCGGGGGCGAAATTTGAAGGCGCGAACGCGGTTGTGTTGGGACGCTCCAACATTGTCGGGATGCCCGCCGCCCTTCTCCTCATCGAACGGAACGCGACCGTCACGGTGTGCCACTCCCGGACGAAAAACCTCCCCGACGTAGTCCGCTCCGCCGACATCCTGATCGCCGCCGTGGGCCGCGCCGAAATGGTGCGCGGGGACTGGATCAAACCCGGCGCGTTGGTCATTGACGTGGGCACAAACCAGATTCCCGATCCCACCAAAAAGAGCGGCACCCGGCTTGTGGGCGATGTCTGTTTTGACGAAGCCAAAGAAGTCGCCGGAGCCATCACCCCCGTCCCCGGCGGCGT
>JABWBV010000686.1 GCA_013359445.1 Anaerolineales bacterium
GGCATACGCGCCCAAATCGTATTGGCCTTTCCCGAACGGGGTCAGGTACGCGGCAGTAAAGGAGATACTGTCCCCGACTTTGGAAAAAACGTTCGCACGGTTGCCCAGGCGTTGTCCGAGGGCAAAAATTTCCTTAGCCCGCGGGCCAACGCCAGTGATGTACGGATAGGGGCTAAGTTCCACCGCGGTCAAACCTGGAAAGGGATTAAGGGCAAAGGTTTTATCTTCGGTAGGGGTGGGGTTGGGTTCGGCCACCGGCTCCTGCGGGGGCAAGGGGGCGATGTCCGTGGCGGCGATGACGGGTAAGGTGACCACCGGCGGCAGGTTCGCGGGGCGTGGGGGCACGGTCAGCATGTTCAAAGCGAACGGAATATACAAGGCCAGCGCAAGGGCCACAAGCAGACTTGTACACCCGCACCCGGCCCCCAAAACCCATTTTTGCCAGACTTTCAGCCGCATTCCCGTCACTCCACAAATTTCACCACAGTCACCCCATCCCCGCCCTCGCCATCCAGCCCGGTTTCAAACTTGCTGACTTTGGGGTTCTTTCGCAGGGTCTCGCGCACCGCGTCGCGCAGTTTGCCCGTCCCTTTGCCGTGGATGATGCGGACAAACGGGGCCTGCGCGAGATATCCCCGATCCACGTAGTCGTTCAACTTTTCGAGCGCTTCTTCCACCCGCTGGCCGCGCAAGTCGAGTTCAATGCCGGGCACCGCCGGTTGGCTGACGGCGGTTGCCAATTCCCGCTCGACGACCTTTTTCTTACGTCGTGTTTTGGTCTGTTCGGGGCTGGTCGGAGAGGACTCAACGTCCCCGCCGCGCACGAGTTCACTCAAACGCGTTCGCACCCGCATCATCCCGATTTGCACTTCCGCTTCGTCTTCCCCCAACGTAGTGATGACGCCCAACGCCCCCAGTGAACGGAGCCGGACTTTATCCCCCAATTTGAGCGGGCGGCGCACCTGTTCGGCAGGGGAGGGGACTGCCGTCGGAAATTCCCGCTCGGTCGGGACAGAGACTTGGTCTTCGAGGGTTTCGACCTTTTGGGCAACCTCTTCGACAATTTCCAGGGGTTGGCGGGCGCGGGCCAATTGCCGACGCAGTTCGCGCACTTCTTCTTCCACTTCTTCCAGGCGGGCGGCGGCTTGGCGGCGGGCTTTTTCGAGCACCTCGCGGCGTTCGTCTTCGAGCGTTTCCAGGCGTTTGAGCAAGTCGTCCCGCAGGCGGGTGACATCGGTGCGCGCTTTTTCGGCGTCCGCGCGGGTTTTGCGGAGCAGATCGCGCTGTTGGTGAATTTCGGAAAGCAGATCGGCGGCCTGCAATTCCTGCTGGGGCAGACCCGCGCGGGCGGCGTTGACGATCTTTTCGGGCAACCCCAGGCGGCGGGCGATGGTAAGGGCGTTGGAAACCCCCGGCAGGCCGATGATCAGGCGGTAGGTGGGGCGTAGGGTTTCGACATCAAATTCCACGCTGGCGTTGACCACGCCGGAGCGTTGGAGGGCGTAGGTTTTTAGTTCGGGGTAGTGGGTGGCGACGAAGGTGGTGATGCTTCGGTCGAGCAGGTGGGTGAGGATGGAACTGGCAAGGGCCGCCCCTTCTTGCGGGTCGGTGCCACTGCCGAGTTCGTCGAACAAGACCAGGGTGTGCGGGTCGGCTTCTTCGAGGATGCGGATGATGTTGGTGATGTGGCCGGAGAAGGTGGAGAGGGATTGTTCGATGGATTGTTCGTCGCCAATGTCGGCGAAGATGTTTTCAAAGACGGTGATCTCGGAGCCGGGGTCGACAGGGAGGTGCAAGCCGGATTGTGCCATCAGGGCGAGCAGGCCAACGGTTTTGAGACTGACGGTTTTGCCGCCTGTGTTGGGGCCGGTGATGATGAGGGCGTAGGTGTTGGGGTCGAGGAGGATGTCTATGGGGACGACGGTGTTCGGGTTGAGGAGGGGGTGGCGCGCCCCTTCGAGGCGGATGATACTGCCGGGGTGAAGCTCGCCCGCGCGGGGTTGATCTGGTTCTCGCGGGGGAACACTGCCCATGCGGGGGAAGGGATGCAGACGGGGTTCGGTGGCCGCGAGGTCTTCGGCATATTTCGCTTTGGCAAAGGCCAGGTCGAGGTCGGCAATCGTTTCGACCATCCAGATGAGGGGTTCGGCATGGGTGGCGATTTTGGCGCAGAGTTCGGCGAGAATGCGGTGTTCTTCGTCGCGTTCGTCCAATTGGAGCTGGCGATATTCGTTGTTGAGGTCGATCACGCCGATGGGTTCGACGAAGAGGGTGGCCCCGGAGGAGGATTGGTCGTGGACGATGGATTTGACTTTGCCTTTGAAGTCGGCGCGGAGGGGGATGACGTAGCGGCCATCGCGCGTGGTGATGAGGTTGTCTTGCAGGTAGGGGGAAACGTCGGGGTCGTTGAGCATCCGTTGCATTCGGGAGAGCAAGCGGTCGTGGACGATGCGGAGTTCGCGGCGGATGGTGGACAGGCGGGGGGAGGCGTGGTCGTGGATGTCGCCGCGGTCGGAGATGACTTTGGTGATGGCGTCGATAAGGCCGGGCGGTTGGGGGAGGCGGCTGGCGATTTCGGTGAGGACGGGGAATTGCTCTTGGGTGCGTTCAAAGAGCCGGGCGAGTTCGCGGGCGGCAATGAGGGTGTTTTTGACATCCAGGATTTCGGGGATGGGGAGGACGACGCCACGCAGGGTGGCTTCGGCTTGTTGGCGGATGTCGTGTGCGCCGCCGATGGTGGTGTTGGGGCGGGTTTCGAGCAGACGCCGGGCCTCGGTCGTTTCGGCCTGCCAACGACGGGCGGTTTCGAGGGTGATGGTGGGGTGTAAGCCCCGCGCGAGTTTTTCGGACCCGCTGAAGGCACAGCGTTCCGCGAGGCGGGCGAGGACTTTGGGGTATTCAAGCGTAGCGAGCGTTTTTTCGTCCATATTTGTGGTCGTTTAGGGGGGCGTGCGCGCAAACAAGTACGGTAATTAACTGAGTGTGGTATTTTTATACAGGTTTGGTAACGTCTCAGCCAGGGCAGAGATTAGCCCTTTTTTCTGGGGCGTTTTATCGCTAGGCCTGAGCGGTTCCAATTTTGTGGAAGTATTGTCGAATCTCTAACTGTGGGAGTGTACCACAATCGAGGGATAACATACCTGCTTGATTGAGAGCGTAAAATCTTGTACAATTAACTCGTTAATCATATTGTAAAGACTCATCATAAGGATTGTTCGCATGTGGCCTAGCAAGATGGATTCCCCATTTTTGCGCTGAACTTTCTTTC
>JABWBV010000687.1 GCA_013359445.1 Anaerolineales bacterium
CCCCCACCGACGAAACCACCCTCCTTCTGACCGCCGCCCCCTTTGGAGAAGCCCTCAACTGGCGGGAGGCCTTACTCTTCGTCGCCCGCAAAAAGTTCAACCTCTCCACCTCCCCTACAATTTTCACCATTATCCCCGTCCAAGAGGCCGAACTTCAAAAAACTCTTGCCTATTTTGAAGAGGTCCTGCAAAAAAATCCCCCCGACCCCGAGGATTACGAATTCCCCGGCCTGTCGCCCAACGCCTACCACACCCTGTTTGAGCAGGGCACCCGCGGCGGCCCCCTTATGGCGCTCGCCCGCCTGCTACAAAGCCAGGCCAAATGTATCCGCATCCTCCTCCTCGTTGGGGAAGATGAACCCCAATACGCCTACCTATTCGACCTCGTCGGCGCGCACCCCCGCATCGAAGCCGCTGACCCAACCTTTTTTTACACCGACCTCATACTCCGCCTTGCCACCACTCTCAGCACACGAGAAATCACCCAGCACCGCGTGATCGAGCCGCCCATCCCCTATGAGGTATGGAGCCGTCTCGCCACCCCCCGCGCCATGCAAACTACCGCCCTCGAACTCGGCAAACGTAAGTTTTTCACCGAAATGGTCCGCATCGCCGACCTGGTCCACGTGCCGATGGTTGCCAACACCGTTTCGAGCCAGTACAGCGAAGGGTGTTTCACCACCTGGGACCCCCAACTGGACGCGTTAGTCACTACGATCACCGGCAGTGCCCGCCCGGTCGAGAAAGATCAGATCACCGAAAACGACCTCGCAGTCATCGTCGGGGTGCGGGAGGATGGCGAAGGTGCCATTGTCCGGCATGTGCAAGGCAAAGTAAACGACCCGCCCTCTTCGGAAGCGGTGGAAATGATGGAGATGGACCTGAAACTCCCGCGGATTACCCTTTCGTCCGCGTGGGGCCACCCCGTGCAGGTGCCGGTCATCCGCTCCAAGTTGCACGGGCACCGCGGCGTAGGCGCCTACGACCCCGCGCGGGTCGAGTTTGTCCCCCTCGATCCGCCATATTACACCTACCCGGTTTCCTGCGCGACGGAAGCGCAAGCGCAAGGCATTGTGGCGGCGTTTGCCCGGTCGGAGGCCTTTCGCAACCCGGATGACCCGCGACAAGTGGTGTTTACGGTGTTGCCCGGACACGGGATTGTGATCGCGGAGAAATGGGTGGAGGGAACGGCCCCGTTTCAAACCATGATGGAAATGATGGATTTGGGGTATCTTAAGATTGAAAACCGAATTCCGCAGGGGCCTTTGCAATATGTAGCAGGGACTTCAGGGTTATTGGAGGTAAAAGATTTATGATTTCCTATAAATTCAAACGGCCTTTGGGCTTTGGGCTAATTTTTCTGGGGGGAATCGGCATCGTTTTGGGGTTGATCGGGATTTTGCAAATCTGGCAGGCCAGGGATGTGGTAGAAAACGGACTGGGATCGGTATTGACCACGACACAAGAAACCCTGGCTGTGACCCAAAACGCGTTAACCACCGCGAGTGGGACCCTGGACACAGTCGAGGGCAACCTCACGGCCCTTAATAACACCCTGCGCACGGTTGCCCAGGCCCTTAACGACGCTGTCCCCGTGTTGGAGAGTTTTGCCACGTTGATGCAGGATGAGTTGCCCGCCACATTAGAGGCAACGCAAACCTCGCTGGAAACAGCAGAGGCCAGTGCCAAATTATTGGATAGCGTGATGCGCGCCCTCACCTCCATCCCGTTTTATCCGGGGGAGCCATACCAACCCGAAGTGCCGCTGGATGTCTCGGTGCAAAATGTGGCGGCCAGTTTGGAGGATATTCCGACCTCGCTGATTGAGATTGGGGGGCAATTGGAAACCAATCAAGATCATTTTTCGGATATCGAGGACGATTTGATTTCCCTGTCCGTCACGTTGACCGGTATTAACACCAACCTCACCAATGCCCAAACCACCCTCACCGAGTATCAAACCTTGCTGACCTCTATTGAAACCCAGGTCACCCTGCTGACAACCAACCTGCCGGGGATGCTCTCGGCAGTGGCCTGGTTTTTGAGTGGGCTATTGGGTTGGCTCATGTTGATGCAAGTGGGGCTAATCGTGCAGGGGCTGACCCTGGCAGGGGTGAATGTATTCCGCCCGGAGCCAGAATTGGTTTCAGAATCATAAACCTGTAACTGTTCTTCCCCTTGTTGGGGCGTGTCTTGTCTTGTAAAATAAACAGCACGCGTAACTACTCAGCATGAGTTGCATGTGTTCCCCAAATCTGGCCTTCAAAAGCCCTGGCCATGCCTAAAGAGCCAAATAATTTCAAGAATTGCTTTAGAGAAATTTTCCCAGTCGGGCAATTTCTTGATAAACTACTGTTGTAATCCACCAGGCCCAGGAGCCTCCGCTGAGCATTAAAACCCATCCCCCAAGCACTATGAAAACGCTTTCCATCATCGCCTCCGCGCACACCGATCCCGGCAAGGTGCGGCAGGTGAACGAAGATTCTGTCTTCACCTTTGTGCGCCCAGCTAAAAACGGGGATGCTTTGGGTTTATTGTTGGTTGCCGATGGGATCGGGGGCCATAAAGCGGGGGACATCGCCAGCAAACTGGCCGCCAACACCATTTTTGAATCGCTCTCCTGGTTCTTAGAAAAAGATCAAACCGAAGACACCCGGCCCATTAATGCCTCCCCCGAGCTAGACAACAATAACTTCATCGAAAAAAGACTTCGCCGGGCTGTGGAAGCCGCCAACGGCAAAATTTTTGATTACGCCCAAAATAACCCGGAAAAAGCCGGAAATATGGGCACCACCATCACCGCCGCACTCATATGGAAACATTCCATGGTCATTGCCCACGTTGGAGATAGCCGGGGGTATCTCTTCCGCAACGGGATTCTCCACCAACTGACCGAAGACCACTCCTTTGTGGGGCAACTGATCCGGCGTGGGCAACTTCCTTACGACGCCTATTACGAACACCCCCGCCGCAACGTGATCACCCGGGCCTTGGGGCAATTCCCCGATGTTCAAATCGACCTGCGAACCGACATTCTTCAAGCAGGGGACAAATTACTGCTATGCAGTGATGGCCTTTGGGAAATGATCCGAGATAATCAACTCACGGAGTTCTTAAACCGTTCGGATGATCTCCAAACCATTGCGAACGAAATGATCCAGGAAGCAATTGCCAATGGTGGGCCAGACAACATTAGCCTCGTTTTAGGCCACGTCACCCCCAAACACACCCATGACACCTGAAATATCCAATATTGGTAG
>JABWBV010000078.1 GCA_013359445.1 Anaerolineales bacterium
CTCAAAATCTTCAATCGCCCCTTCAAAATCACCCAATAACGCGCGGGACACCCCGCGGCTGTCGCGAAAGTAGCCATCGTCGGGGACCAGTTCCAGCGCCCGGTCGCAGGCAAAATTGGATATTTCAGCCTGGTTATACAGCGCACCCCACCAACAAAGCAAATCCCAATTCGTTGCCTCAATGTCAAACCCTTGCGCCTCAACTTCTTGATATTTCTGAATGCCCAGGGCAATGTCTCCCGCATACAGGAGTTCATTTGCCTCAATTAACATTGCCTCCATCTGGGCTTGCTTTTCATCTTCAAAAGCGGTTCCAACCGGGCGCTCCGGACAGGTCGCGCGGTAGGGTTCGCCGGGGAGGTAATCTGTCCACTCGTCATAGGTCATATTCCTGGTCAGCCAGGTGCAGGGGTCTTGAATGAAGCGGGTGTTGTACACGTAGACATTGTAACTTTGCCCGCCAAAGGCCAGCTGTGTGCCGTCGGGACTCCACGCGACACTTGTAATCCCGGCCTTGTACGGCGCACCCAAGACCGCGATTTTTTCGCCTTTGTCCACATCCCAGATCACAATGTTTTTATCCCCGGAAACCGTCGCTAACTTTCCATTCGGACTCCAACTCATTTCGTAAATCGAAAACTCACTATTCGAGGTGAGCGTCTTTTCTTGTGTCTGGGCGGCAATATCCCAAATCATGATCGTGTTATCACTTCCAACGGTGGCCAGACGCCCATCCGGGCTCCAGGCCATTGTAGAAATGCCCCCTTCATGTCCGGGTAAAGTTGCGCGGATCGAAACCGATGGCCCTCCCGGGTTGTAGTCCCACAAAATGATGGTGCCGTCGTATTGTCCGGTTGCAAGGGTCTTCCCATCTGGACTCCAGATGACGCTCTGCATGTTTGAGGCCTCTTCCAGGGTCAATGTTTCGGTCATGAGGTCTCCGGTCTCGAACAGTGGTGCAATCGGCCACATCGCCATTTCAGTTCCGGTTAACCCCACCACGGCATTCCCATCCGGGGAAAAGATATGGCTGTAGCCTGGAAGCATATAATTCTTCTTTTCCTCGCGGTCGATCAGATATCCCCCCGAAAGTACGCGCGAGTTGGAATAGGTAACCAGCCTTCCCGCGTATGCATTCGGAACACTTTCCTCAATCGCCTGGGCCGCTTCATCCCAAAAAATCACCTTCCCATCCCCACCGGTCGAGATCAGTTGGCCCTGGGGCGTCCACTGGACATAGTACGTCCAGTCCAGATGCCCCGGATAGGTGGTTAAAGAGTTGTTTGCCGCCGTATCCCATACATAAATAAAATCTGCCCCGGAAGTCAGTTTGCCCTCCGGCCCCCAGTCTAACGCGTTGACCGAGTCACTATGCCCGTGGAAAACCCGTTGGGCCACTTCATTTTCCAAATCCCACAGAATGACGGTTTTATCATAAGACCCTGAAGCGAGTTGGTTGTCATCACTCCAGGCCACCGCGTTGACATAATCCGTATGCCCTTGCAGGATAGCTCTTAAGCTCCCAAACGCCCCTCTGACCGCGACGGTACTGTCCTTTGACCCGGTTGCCAGGGAGCCATCCGGGGCAAATGCGACAGAGATGACGCCAGATTGATGATTCTGGTAGTTGATCACGTTCGTCGGTTTGGCTTCTGAGACCGAGACAATCCAAAGGGCAACACTGCCATTGTCCAGCCCGGCGGCCAGGACGGGGGTGGCGGTATTGTTCCAGGCGAGGGCGTTGACCGGGGCGCGGTTTGGAATTTTGGTCGGGGGGAAGGCCCCTGTCAAATCCTGTACAACAATTGTGTTTTTCGAGTCAGTCATGGCGTAGGTCAGGTACCCGCGCGGGTTCCAGACCAGACTGGTTATGCTTACCGGTTCATCAACCACCGTCTCAATTGGCTCAGCCTCCCCGGTTTCAATATCCCAAAGGGTGATCTGGCCAGTGTCATCTCCCGTTGCCAGTCTTCCGTCAGGTGCCCAGGCGAGGGCAGTAATATACCCATTCCCTAAAAAGGTTTGCTCTGGCTCGTAGGTGCCTAAGTTCCAGATGATGATGCTTGATCCCGAACTGGATGCTAATTTCCCGGTGGGAGACCAGGCTATATTTTCAACATTTTGGCTGGGATCGATAAAAGCCTCTTTCAACGGCGGGAAGTAAATCGGAATGAGACTAAAAACTTCTTGTGCGGTTTTGTTGTCCGGGGACAGGTTGTTCGATTCGAGGGCAAGGAGAATGGCGAGCGGGGGGTTGGATTCCACAAGGGTTAACCCGCTGGCGGCGAGGTCCCCCGCTTTCGCCAGGCGGGCTTGTTCTTCGGCGAGGATTTTTTGGGCCTCGGCTTCCGCTTTGGCGGCTTCGGCCTCGGCTTGTTTGGTTGCGGCGATGTCCGCTTGGGTGATTGCCTCATTTTTGGCAACGACTGCTGTTGCCTGGGCATTAATGGCTTCGTTCTTTTGATTCTCGGCCTCTACTTGTGCGGTGCTGGCTAAATCTCGCTGGTTAAGGGCCTCAACTTCTGCGGCTTGCGCGGTCACCTTGGCAATTTCGGCCTTATCTTTCGCATCATTGGCTTGCAAATAAAAGACGAAAGAGACAATCGCTAACACAACGGCAATGCCCAACCCGACGAGCGAGGCCGTTAGGATGTTGCGTTGGCGTTGGTTGGCGGCGCGGCGACTGGCCTGGATAAATTCAATGTGCAGGGCGGTCGGTTGGGGTTGTTTTTTTCCCGCGCCTTCGAGCCAGCTTTCGGCTTTTTGAAGTTCGTCCCCTTGTAAGACAAAACTGGCGTTTTTCTTTTCCCGTTCCCAGCCCAACGCCCTTTCGAGCAGGCGGGTGTGGGCTTTGACAAAGTCCAGGTCGGTGTTGACCACCTGCAACATTTGTGGGACATTGGCCGTCATTTCTGCGTCGTCCCGCATGTAAATCCAGTTGTGGGAGGAGATTTTCTCGTGCATGGGGTTGCCCTTTTGGGGGTCCCGGTGCAAGATGGGGATCAGGCGTTTGTGGTTATCGACCGCGGTTTGGATTTCCCGCCCGCAGACTTCGGAAGTGAGCGAATCCGGGCTGATGACGAAGGCGAAAGCGTCGGCGTTTTCGATGCCCAGGCGGATTTCGTTCCACCAGTCTGCCGTGAGGGGGATGTTTTCCCAGTCTACCCAGGTGTCAATGCCATATTGGCTGAGGGCTTCATTGAGTTTGAGGACAAAGGGCTTGTCGCGGCGGGAGTACGAGATAAAAACTTTGGTTTCACTCGCTTTGGAAGTATCGGCTTTTGTCTCCTGGGTGGCCTGAGAGGCGGCCATCGACATGCGTAACCGGGCGGAAATCCGATGGGTCATTTTGATGCCGAGGGCGGGATTTGTTTCCAATAAGTGCATAAAGGCGGGCCGGTCCAGATAAAAGACCGCGGCCTCGTTGCGCGCCCGTGCAGAGGCGGTGCGTGGCTCCGCTTCCAACAGGGCCATTTCTCCAAAATAATCCCCGGTTTTTAATACTTCAAAGATTTTGCCATCCGAGGCCTGGTAGATTTCGATTTCACCGCGTTGAATGAAAAAGAGGGCGTTCCCTTCTTCTCCTTCCTTAAAAAGGACTTCTCCGGCAGACAAGGGCTGTTCTTTGACTTCTCTTGCGAGTTGGGCAATCATCTCGTCTGGCAAATCGGCAAAAAGTTCAACTTTTCGTAGGTCAGTAAGAATATCTTGAGGCATATAAAGTCCTTTGGATGAAAGATTAGCTCTACCGGGAAAAAAGAACAAAAACGGGGGCACCGAAATCGTTCAAATGTAAAAATCTATTGAGGGGGCTTATCCCTTATCTTACCATCTAAATGTTCGAGAAAAAGTGATCCAGATCACACGATCCAATAGGCTAAAAGTTTATATGGCCCCTTCGTTTTCTTCACAAACATCTTGGGGATCAGCTCCATATTTAGGGGGACATAACGGCTCTAGCTTAGAGCGAAAAATCCCCAAGTTTTTTGAGAAGATACCGTATGGGGTAATCAAAGAAGATAGGGGGACGGTTTTACTCGCGTGCCTCTGTATCTGCACAGAGGGCTAAAATGGCGTTTTTTAAAAAGGGGTCAACCTCAAAGTGTTGCTCCAAAAAGGCCAAAATGGCGCGGGCGGCTTGCGGCGTGTGGGCATAGCCGGGGACAAATTCCGGCAGGTGGGCGGAGAGCGACGGAAAACGGCGTTCAAAACGGCGTTCGGGTTGGAACGGATCCGCGAAGGTAGATTGCGCGGGTTCCAGCGATGGCGCAAGTTCGAGTAAACGATCAATGGCGTAGCTTTGGATAAAGCGCGAGGCGGATAGCTTTTCCCCGCGATGATAGCGGAGCAGGCCGACATAGAGATTGGTCAGGATTTCCCCCACCTTCCACGGGATCATGTCTTCCAAACGTTTGCCCCGCTCAGGCGTGCGAGGCGTGGCCAGGGACAGGTCAAAGTCCGGGGCGTGCCAGACCAATTGGCCTTCTGCAAAGTATATGTGGGGCATCTCTTCGGGTTCAAAAATGGCGAATTCGATAAAAACCCCATCCTGATAGAGAATTTTCCACCCATCGACGCTATTTTGAAAACGGAATCCAATGGGGCCGGGCGCTTCGACCCAATCGAGTTGGGTGATGAAACGGGCTTTTTCCCCGGGGCGCGCGATGACATAAAAATCGAGGTCGGAGTACGCGTCCAGCCGGGCGCGTTCCACCCCGACGGACCCCAGCCCGATCAGGGCCAGGGCCTGTCCGGTATCGCGTACCGCGTGGGCGAGGGCTTCGAGGCGGGCCAGCAAACGTTGGGGGTGGGTAAGCATCAGTCTTCTTCCTCCTCGGGAATTTCGGTGGGGAAGGGCGCAGGTTGTTTGAAGAGAAAGCGCCAACTACTGCTTTCCTGGATCACTTCGGAGCCGGTGCTGATGATTTGGAAAAATGTGTTGCCCGGCTTGAGCGGGAACGCGGTGCTACTTTCCTCGGAGCGGAGGAGAACAAGTGGCTGATCTACCGCCGAACGAATCCATGTGGCCGGGTAGGCGCGCCCATCGCGAAACACATACGCCGTGCCAAAGCCGGTCAGATCAATTTGGACGATTTCGGTATCGATGGAGTTCAGGTATTCCTGGTGAGGGGCCATCAAAACGACGACGTTCGCGGCGTGGACGGGTTCTCCGGTCAGGCCATCATACAGGAGGGCGTAACTTTCGCCCTGGCCGTTATCATCTTCCGTTTCCTGGTACCGTTCGTACAGGCCGGTGCCGGCGTTGTATTGCCAGTGGTTGTAGTCTGACCGGGAATATCGGACGAACACGTCCATGCCGAGTTCCCCGCCCCAGGGCACGATGCTTTGGAAACGCATCCCGCTCAAATCGTATTGGTTGTTATCGCCGCCGCGCCCAATGACGTAGGGACCCAGTGCGGCGGTGTTCGCGTACAAGTTGTTGTAGTCGGGGTTGGCTTCGTCCCGGCACAGGGGGGGGCAGTTGCCAGAGCGGGGGATGACCAAACGGGGGAGGAGGTCCGATTCGAGCCAGGTATCTAACACGCGCCGGTCTGCGCTGGCGAAGACGAAGATGGCGTTGTACATGCGGACGATGTGTTCGTCAAAAAACCGTCCCGAACGGACCGGGCCAACGAGGTCGGCGTCGTTGCCATAAAAAACGGTGATGAACCGCGTGAGGCCGCTTTCGATGTAGTATTCAAAGACCAAATCGGCCAGATTGAGGCCATTCTGCGGGCGGACGCGGCGCGGAAAGTTGGTGATTTTGATCGCCATTGGGCGACGGGCCAGCAGGGCCGGGTCGGAGACGTAGAGGCCGGTGAGGGGGTTGACACCCGGTGGGTAGTAGGAGGGGCCGTAATTGGCGGGCAGGTCAAAGGCCAGGATGAACGTGGCGGTGGGAGAGGGGGTGAGGGTTTGGGTGCGGGTGGCCGTGGGGGTGGGGGTTAGTGAGGGCGTGGAGGTGGGGCCAGGGGTGCGGGAGGGGCGCACGGTGGGCGTGACCGCAGGGGGCAGGGTCACTGGGTTCGCGGCAATGGCGGTGCGGGTAAAGGGGTAGCCGATTAAGCCCACATAGGCAAACCCAATGAGACTGAGGAAAAGGAAGGCAAACATGCCAAAGATAAATAAACGCCGGTCAGGATTCATGGGGTTGATGATAGCATGGTTTGTGGTGATACGTTTTGAAAGTGTGTTGCAATCGGATTGCATGGAAACTGGCCCCTGCGTGAATGGGGCTGGTGGAGAAAGAAATATAAACCGGGCATAGGCTTGACGTGATATTTTAACTCGTTTAAGATGCACGCCGCATCACTCATCCGTCATTTCCACTCAGCAGGATCAAACGCCCATGTACCTCTCCAAACGTCTTTTCTTTTTATTATTTGGCCTATTCAGTCTGACTTTTTCCGCTTGTACGAATTTCGGCGCGCCCACGCCCCGTCCTACGTTGGTCTTAGATGCGGTTTGTCAGAAAGTGATGGATACGACCTTTCAGTCTACGGTGACTTATCCCTTGGGCGAAGGAGAGGGCGGGGTTATTTTTGGGCCTCACCTGATTTCTTTTAAGAATGATGGAACGGTGTATTGGCGTTATAGTCTAACGTATGTGGAGGGGACGTTTGAATGCCAAAATGGCGTGATTACCGCGCGTTTCTCTGAAGGGGAGAAAGAGGCATTTGAGGGAAATTATATTGAAGCCACCGCTTTATTAGAGGTGGAGAACACTTATTTTTCAAAAGCCCCTTCTGAATAACCGGGGACATGAAACGCTGAAAGGGTGCTGTCCCTTTCGGGGCATCCTGGCCAAACGACTGTGAGTTTGTCTACCCACCGTTGACTTTTTAATCCTTTTCTTTTAGTATTAAAGTTAACTCATCAATTTGGAGGATGTGCATGAGAATGGTCAAAATTGGGGTGTGATAGTATCAGATCGGATTTCCACTTCTTGGCACATCTTTAGTTTCCTCCATGTATAGCATTGTTCAGGTCAAGTATCTCAATTTTATATGTTGCACTTCGATCATTAATGTGAAGCATCCATTTTGCCGAACAAAGATGGACGAAAGTGTTTCTAAATTTAACCAACTGGTTTCTTTGTAAGATAGTGGAATCCGCTGTTTTGGCGCGTTTCATATCCCATTCAAGTTGCGCTATCTCGCCAGGAACTGCGTTTTTTTTGGGCATGTGGGCAAAGTTCGCCTGTATCTTCGGGTACGCGCAAATTTCTCACCGACCGAAAGAAAATCGGTTTTTATGCGTTCGCGCATTTGAAGTGATCCAGGTTTAATTGGAAAGGAGGTGTCATGCACAAATTAACGCATGTAAAGGTCAGTGGTCTTTTATGTTTTTAAGCATCTGTTACTCTTACATGCATCCAGAAAGTAGGTTCGCCTGAAAAATTTTTCCACAATCAAGTTATTCAATTAGGAGAAAGTGAAATGAAATCTAAGTTTCAAATAGCCAATATCCTTTCCGTGTTGGTTATTCTGGCAATATTGATTGTCCCCGTTTCAACGGTGTCTTTTGCGGCCTCTCCTGAAAAGGCCGGCCCCCCCACAACGACTAATCCAGAACAAGAGACCGAAGCCTCTTCCACGAGCACCGGTTTATACATCGTTCGGCTCGAAGATGCCGCGTTAGCCAGTTACACCGGTGGTGTCAATGGCTTTGAAGCGACCAGCCCCATCGTGACGGGGAGCCGCTACGTGGATGTCAGTAGCGCGGCGAGCCAATCCTACCTGGCTTATCTGGAAGGAAAACACGCGAATGCCATTGCCGCCATGGAACAATCCCTGGGTCGTGCGGTTGAAGTGAAATACCAATACCTCAACGTCCTCAACGGGATGGCTGTTGCCATGAGCGACGCCGAAGCAGTCCGTGTTTCCAAATTGCCCGGTATCCTCAGCGTCACCCCCGACACTATCAAATACCTCGATACGGATGTCAGCGTTGAACTGATCGGCGCCCCCAACATTTGGGATGGGAACACGATCAGCGCTATCGGCACCAAAGGCGAAGGTGTCATCGTTGGCGTCATCGACAGTGGTATCAACCATGATCACCCGTCGTTTGCCGAAGTCGGCGGCGATGGCTACGTCCACACCAACCCTTACGGGACTGGCGTCTATGCCCCTGGTAGCCACTGCGATACCGACCCCACTTTCTGTAACGACAAACTCATCGGCGCTTGGGACTTCAACCCCGGCGGCAACCCCGAAGACGGCGATGGCCACGGTAGCCATACCGCCAGCACCTCCGCCGGGAACTATGTCACGGCCACCATTACCGTGGGTAGCGACAACTACGATCTGAACCTGAGCGGTGTTGCCCCCCACGCCAATGTTATCGCCTACAAAGTTTGTAATCCCGGTTGTCCGGGTAGCGCCAGTGTCGCCTCGGTTAATCAGGCGATTACAGACCGCTCCAATGCGGGTGGCGTTCCTATGGTCATGAACTACTCCATCAGCGGTTCCGATAACCCCTGGGGTGATAGTGTAGACCTTGCATTCCTCGATGCTTTCAACGCCGGGATTCTCGTTTCCGCTTCTGCCGGGAATGATGGCCCAGGCGCCAGCACCACCGCCAAAACCGGTGGCTGGAACCTGACCGTTGGCGCGAGCACCACTAACCGTGTCATCGCCAATACCGTAGATGTTACTGGCCCAGGGACTGTCCCTGTTGAGTTGACCGGTCTGGCCGCCGTCACTGGCTCTGGCCCGGCAATTGTCGCCGACATTGAAAACGACATCCTCTGGGCGGGCGATGTCGCCCCCGGCAACGAAACGGGTTGTTCTGCCTTCCCGGCTGGAACCTTTAACGATGCCATTGCCCTCATCATCCGCGGCGGTTGTACTTTCGCCACGAAAGTTGACAATGCGACGGCCGGAGGCGCTGTTGCCGTGGTGGTCTTCAACCAATTCGGTGGGCCGCCGATTACGATGGGCGCCCTCGAAGCCACCACCATTCCGGCTGTCATGTTGGATAACGCCAACGGGTTGGATGTTCAGGCCTGGGTTTCTGCTAACCCCGGGGCCACTGTTCGCATCAACGCAAGCACTTCTTATATCCAGAATTCTGACTGGGAAGACATCATGGGCGGCTTTAGCTCCCGTGGCCCAAGCCAATATAATACGCTCAAACCCGATGTAACTGCCCCTGGCGTCAACGTTCTGGCGGCTTATGCCGTTTCTTCCGAATATGCGTTCCTGCAAGGAACCTCCATGTCCAGCCCCCACGGAGCCGGTTCTGCCGCTCTGCTCATGGCCTTGCACCCCGACTGGTCTCCCGCGGAAATCAAATCGGCCCTGACCATGACCGCTTTGACCAACCCCGCTCCGTTGGATGCCGGGACCGCGAACATCTATAAAGAAGATGGTTTGACCCCTGCCGACTGGTTCGATATGGGTGGTGGTCGGGTTGACCTCGGTGCGGCCGCCTTTGCCGGGTTGGTAATGGATGAAACCTACACCAACTTTGTGGATGCGGATCCCTCCCTTGGTGGCGATCCCCGCACCCTCAACCTGCACGGGATGCAGGATTGGGAATGTGTAAACACCTGTGTGTTTACCCGTACCGTTACCAGCCCCCTGACCTATGCCGTCAACTGGGATGTAACGGTAGAACAACCCGCGGGCGTGAGCATTAACGTCACCCCCAACAGCTTCTCCTTGCCGGCTGGCGGTTCCCAAGAACTGGTCATCACCATTGATAACTCTGGGGCGACCGTTGCGGAATGGCAGTTTGCCAACGTGGTGCTGACCCCCAGCATCACGGCGACTCCTGCTGTGGCGCCTGCAAATGTTGCGGCTTTTGATGGCCCATTACCCGCAGATGCAAAAGAAGAAGTTGATGGTACAGAAGCCTATGTCTCTGTTGCCGCTCCTTTAGCGAATTACGAAGCCCCCACCGCTGTTCTTTACGACAACGGCCCACTGGTCAACAGCCCAGGGACGGGCGCAGGCGGTGCCGATGAGAGTATGTTACAAAACACCTCTTTGGGCATGGGCACCATTGGCTTTGGGCACCAGGTTCTGAACAACAACTGGGTCGCAGACGATTTTGTTGTATCTGATTCCTTGGGGTGGACGATAGATACCGCCACTTTCTACTCTTATCAAACCGGTTCGCCTGTTACCTCGACCATTACCAGTGTAAACTGGCAGGTTTGGGATGGTATCCCCGGTGCAAGCACGATGATTACAAACGGTAGTGGCCTCCTCTCTACGGGCTGGTCGAATATCTATCGCGTTACCGAAACCACGAGTGGTGCCACGAACCGCCCTGTTTATGCGACCACGGTCGATATGGGCGGGTTGAACTTACCTGCCGGTACCTACTGGCTGTCCTGGCAAACGGCTGGTTCCGGTGCCTCTGGCCCCTGGGCGCCGCCGATTACCATTAACGGGCAGGCTGTTACCGGAAATGGGCTTCAATCGATTGCAGGTGGGGCTTATGGCCCTGCCTTAGATGGTGGCACAGGCACGCCTCAGCAAGGGTTCCCCTTTGTCCTTGAAGGGACTGTCAATATTGCTACCGCTACCTACTGCTCTACCCCCAATCTCCCGATCCCGGATAATAACCCTGCAGGCGCGACTGACTCGCTGACCATTCCTGACCTGGGCACTATCCTGGATCTCGACTTCTCTGTCACGGGTATTCATACCTGGGTAGGAGATATGTCGGTTTCCCTCACCAATGATGGGACTGCGACCACCGTTGTGGCCATTGATCGGCCTGGATATACCGGAACCGGGTTCGGTTGTTCGGCAAATGACTTCAACGTTTTGCTGGACGATGAAGGCGTGAGTGGCCCCGTTGAAACGCAATGTGCCGGAACGCCGCCCGCCCTCTTTGGCAACCCCACCCCCAACAACCCCCTCAGCGCCTTCGACACCCAAGAAATGGCTGGCTCCTGGACGCTGACCGCCACTGATTCCGCAGGCGGTGATACAGGTACCGTTCAACAGTGGTGCGTGGATGTTGAATACATCCCTGGCACCCCGAGCGGCCCCACCCCCGCCCCCGCACACCTCGCGGTAGCCGTGTTCAATCCTGGTTCGCCCTCTATCGCGGTCACCCCCGATGAGTTCGACGTGACCCAGGGTGCCAACCAAATCGTTGACTACACCCTGACCATCAGCAACACCGGCACAGGCGACCTGGAATGGAGCATCTTTGAAGATCCCACCCAGGCTTCTCTGTTAGGCACCTGGGCAGATGATTTCGAATCCTATGTCGCAGGCTCCAACCTTCACGGCCAGGGCGGCTGGAAGGGTTGGTTCAACGACCCGAACGCGGGCGCATTGGTCTCTACCGCTCAAGCCTTCAATGGCGTCAACTCGGCAGATATCAATACAACCAGCGACCTGGTCCATGAATATACCAACACTTCTGGGCAATGGACCTACGTTGCCAATGTCTTCATCCCCGATGCCTTTGCGGGCGACTCCTTCTTCATCATGATGAACCAATATGATGATGCAGGAACGAACACCAACTGGTCTGTTCAATCTCACTTCCAAAGTGCGACGGGCAACTTGATTGACGATGAAAGTGGCAACACCCTCCCCTATGTCACTGGCGTATGGTCAGAAATCCGTGTCTTGATTGACTTGGATGCCGACCAACACTGGTTCTATTACAATGGCGATTTGCTCTACACCGGCGTTTGGAATGGTTACAACTCTGGCGCTGGAACCGGGAGCGATGCCATTGCAAATGTGGACCTCTTTGCCAATGGCGCTTCGTCCGTTTACTACGATGATCTCGCCTTGCTGTCTGGCCTGATCCCGCCCGCGGGTGGTGGCAACACCGCGTGCGATGCCCCGGCGGATATCCCCTGGCTTTCCGTCTCCCCGACCAGCGGCGTCACCTCCGGCCCCGGTGCCGATGATGTCACCGTAACCCTCAACTCGACTGGCCTCACCCTGGGTGTCTACACCGGAACCCTGTGTGTCACCAGCACCGATGCCTCCAACCCGTTGGTTACCGTGCCGATCACGATGAGTGTCAGCACCCTGCCTCCAGTTATCGACGTTGCCCCCGATGCGCTGGCGAGCACCCAAGGCCCCGATGTCACCACGACCTGGGACCTGGTCATCAGCAACACCGGCGAAGCCGACCTGGATTGGGCAATTGATGAAGACGCCATCCCGAACGTTCTCTACGCGACCGAAACCACCCCCAGTGCTTCCGGCAGTGTGACGATTGGTGATGCGCTCATGTCGTTCTCGCCCAATGGTTCTGGTTCTGGCACCACGGCCTCTCACACACTGAATGCGCCTGCTGGCCTGACCACCATCACCCACTCGGCCACCCAAAACATCACCGCCCTGAACTCCGTCTCCTGTAATGCGGGCGGGCTTCACACCGATAACAGCTACCTGCGTTACTTCACCCTGGCCGATTTCGGCATCACCGATCCCTTCGATGTGACCGAAGTCTCCTTTGGTGTGGAACAGGCCACGGGCGCGACCGGGGACCAACCCGTCACCGTTAACCTGTATACGTGGAACCCCAGCGATCCCTTCATCTGGGCGAACTTCACCCTGATCGGAACCGCCGATGCCGCGGTGCCGGATCAAACCCTGTCCATCTACACCGTTCCGGTGACAGGCACTATTCCTGCGGGCGGCACGCTGGTGGTGGAAATCTTCACCCCCGATGGCCAGACGGCTGGAAATAGCTTCTTCATCGGTTCGAATGCGGATGGGCAAACAGCGCCTAGCTACCTGGCCGCGGCCGATTGTGGGCTTGCGAATCCCCTCGATACGGCGGCCATTGGCTTCCCGAATATGATGCTCGTCATGAATGTGACGGGTGAAATTGTCCCGGCCGCGGGTGTCTGCGTGAATCCCGAAGACATCTCCTGGGCAAGCGTCAACCCGACCAGTGGCACTGTTGCCGGTGGTACGGCCAGCACCGTTGAAGTCACCTTTGACTCCACTGGCTTGAGCGTCGGTGTCTACACAGGCACCCTCTGTGTCACCAGCAACGATGCAACCAACCCGCTGGTTACCGTTCCGCTCACCCTGACGGTAGATGAGAATGTGGATGTTTCCATCACCAAGAGCGCCCCGGCAGAAGCTGTCGTTGGCTCTGAATTCACCTACACACTCGAAGTGACGAACGCTGGCCCAGCCACCGCTCTCGACACCGTTGTTGAAGATACCCTCCCGGCTGGCGTAACGTTCGTTAGCGCCTCTGCAGGGTGTACGGAAGCCGCGGGTGTGGTGACCTGTGACCTTGGTGATCTGGCTTCTGGCGGTTCGGCTATGATCGAAATCGTTGTGATGGCGGATGCAACCGGTTCTGTGACCAACACAGCCTCGGTCTCGACAGCCTCACCCGACACGAACAGTGCGAACGACAGCGACAGCGCTGATACCACCGTGGTGGACGCGCCCGTCGAAGAGTACTGGATCTACCTGCCGCTCGTTGGCAAAAACTAATCGCTGAACGCTCTTTTTCGAGAACGTTTATAACCTTCAATAAAACAGAGGCCGCCCATATGGGCGGCCTCTGTCATTTATAACCCCGAGAGAAGTACAAGCCCCCGTTTTTGAGATAATCGCGTAGGGGGTGTAATTCCCTTACACCTTCAAAAATTCGGCACTTTTTCTCCCAGGAACGGGATAAAAAAGGATGAAAGGCGGTCTATGCACACCTTTCATCCTTTTTGGAGTTGTGTTCCATTTGTAAGTGAAGAATTACCCTAATTCGACCTCTTCAAACTCAAACCGCATCCGTTGAATCCAAACCCCCCGTTTGCGGCAGAGCGCCAGGGTTGGTGCCAGGTTTTCGCCCTCTGCCGCCAGAATCACGCCTTGAATGTCGCGTTCATTTAACAAAGTTTCTATTTTTTCGGGACTGCCTAATACATCCACACCGTGTATTTTCCGGCCCCATTTATATGGATCGGCGTCCACGATGCCCACGACGTGATACCCCAGTTTATTGTTTTGTAAAATCCATCGGAGGGCAATCTCCCCAAAATCTCCGGCCCCGTACAAAAGCACCGGGGTTTCTTTCCGCTCCGGGTGTTTGCGTCCGCGGGCGCGGCCCAAAACCTGATCGAGAACTTTAAACGACGAGCGGGAACCCGCCAGCCCGACCAGGAAAAAAATTCCAAATAAAAAGAGGGCACTGGGAAACAGGGCGTCCGGGGCATACACCCACAACGTTCCCCCACACAGCAGGGCACTCCCAAACGCCGCCCCTGCAAAACGTGTTAAGTCATGGATGCCAATATATTCCCAAACCCCCTGATAAACTCGGAACAGGTAATTTGACAAATAGCCCGCGCCCAGCGCCGCAGGCAAAGACAGCAAGAGCAGGTCGGTGGAGGTTTCATCAAGGATAAAACCGGCTTGCACCAGAAAAGCCAGGTAATAGGCGATGATGATGATGAAAAAATCTAATGCAAGTTCTAACATTCGCCGCTTGTAGGTCAGTTCCACCATGATCGTGGTGAGCGGACCGGTGCGGCGGAGGGGATCGCCCGCGCGGGGAGCGCCGACGACTTTTAACCGCCCCAGGTACGCGGCCAACAACGCCGCGGATAGGACGATCACCGGGATCAACACCAGGCTAAGGGTGTAGTCCAGCGATTCGATGAGGGCCCCCATCACCCCGGCCCCAAGCGCCAGGCTGTATAACACCAACACCGCGCGCCGCTCCGACAGGCCAAAAGCCACCAGGCGATGGGAGGTATGATCCCGCCCTCCCTGGGCCGGGGATTGTCCGCGGAGTATTCGGGTGAAGGTGACAAAGGTGGTGTCCAGGATCGGGAGGAGAAAGATCAGGGTGGGGACACTCATGATCGCAAAGACGTTCGACGCCTGGGGTTTGCGTGCGATGGCTAAAGCCGCCAGGGTGAACCCCAAAAACAGACTCCCGCTATCGCCCATAAAAATCGAGGCTGGGGGAAAGTTGAAGATCAGGAACCCTAAAATGGCGCCTGCCAGGACCAGAGAGAGAAGCAAAAATTCCCCTTGGCCAGGGATGCGCCAGAAAAAGAAACTTAATAAACAGGCTGTAATAAAGGAGATGCCCCCAGCCAACCCGTCCATGTTGTCCAGCAGGTTGATGGCGTTGGTGATGCCCACCAGCCAGACGACGGTCAGTAGAATGTTGAGCAGTTCGCTGGAGAAAAAGGAGGTGCGGTAGCCGGAAAACACCACGATGCCCGCGGCCAGGAGTTGCCCGGCCATTTTAACGGGGGGGGTGAGGGGGTTGATGTCGTCGTATATCCCGACGAGGAACATTAGCCCGGCTCCCGCCAGCAAAGCCCATGGGATGGGGGTGCCTGGGGCCAGCCCCATGTAAAGCAGGGTGAGGGTCCCTGCAAAGGCGAAAAACATGCCTACCCCGCCCAGGAGAGGGGTGGGTTTTTGATGCCAGCGATCCGGGCGGGGTTTGGCGACCCGCCCCAGTTTGAAGCTGAGCCAACGGGCCACCGGGACGAGAAATAAACTGAGGACGAGGGCAATGCCAAAGGCCATGTGGGGTCCATTGTGGGGGAAGCGCCGGAGGCGGTCCCCGATTTTTTATGGCGAGGGCTGTTGTTGGATCGCCGTGATCAATTCTTGGACGCGGGCTTTTTGGGTATCCGGGGCATTGAGTAAGGCGGCATTGGCCAGTTCCAGTGCGGTGGCTGGTTGGCCCGTTTGCAGGTAGAGTTTTGCCAGGGTCTCTTCGATCCGCCATACTTGGTTTTGACCGGCAAGGGGGTGGGCTTCTTCAAAGGTTGCAATGGCGTTTTCGTAGTCGGTAAAAGTCGATTGTAAATCGCCTAATTCCAATAAGTAGCTGTATTTGCTGGCCGCGTCCCGTTTTTTGATGACATGACTGATGGCCTCTTTGTAGGTTTTGACGGCCTGTTGGTATGCGGCTTGTTTGTCGGCTTCAACGGTGCTTTGCCGGGCGGTTTGGGCGTAGTATTGGGCCAGAATGCCGTAGGTGCCAAAGTATTGGGGGTCTACTTCGAGAGAGTGTTCGAGCAATTCCACCGCGCGGGTGGGGTCTTGTAAAAGGCCGAGGTGTAACACCGCCCACTCGTTCCAAATCACGACATTGTTGGGGCTGAGCACCACCGCGCGGGCGTAATAGTCTGAGGCCTCCTGGGCCATTTGGCCTTTTTGGGTGGCATCGGGGGTGATTTGCGCCCAAAAGCGGTTCAGCCGGGCCAGGTTGGCGGTGTGATCGGTGTTGAGCGGGTTGATGCTTTGGGCCAGGATCAGATCGGATTCGGCTTGTTCCATCATCCGTTGGGTTTCGGCGGGGTCAGTGGCCTGGATGAGGCGGGCGCGTTCCAGGTAGGCCCGCCCCAAGAACAGGTAGTAGTAATCTTCGGAGGGGGCGTAGCGGTTGGCGCGCTGGTAAAGTTCGATGGCGTATTCCCACTGTGTGGGGTCTTCCCCCCGCGCGAAGGGGTCAGCGAGTTTGTAGGCGATGTCGGCATGGATGATCCGCAGGTTGGTGTAGCTGATCAGCCCGGCGACGATCAGGGCCATGCCCCCGAACGCGGCCAGACTCACGTATCCCCGCGCGACCACGCGCGGGTAGTCGGGGACGACGTACCGGGCCAGGACCAAGATTAGCGCAATCAGGAAGAGGTAGTAAACGGTCAACAACCGCTCTAAAAGGGTGACTTGGGCGGTAATACTTTCCAGCGTAACGGTATTGTTGCTTTGTTGTTGAATGAGGGCGGCGGTTTTTACGACATTGGCTAACTCGCTGGCGTGGATAAACCAAAACAATAAGGCCGCGCCCCCCGAAACGGCCAGGGTCAGGCCGGCG
>JABWBV010000079.1 GCA_013359445.1 Anaerolineales bacterium
ATCCCTTGTGGATACCGCCGCGCTTGTCCAGTCGGAACGCCCTCATCGGGCATGGGGGGATTGGAAGTTTGGGGCCGGGATGGTTATCGGCGGAGTGGGGGGATTCTTGTCGGAACGCCCTCATCGGGCATGGGGGGATTGGAAGTTGTTATCGAACCTGGCCAAAGTGATCATCTCGGGGACCTGTCGGAACGCCCTCATCGGGCATGGGGGGATTGGAAGTTTGTAGGACGAGCAGCTTACAACCTGCTCGGTCAAAAGTCGGAACGCCCTCATCGGGCATGGGGGGATTGGAAGTCGTGGAATACGCCGAACGGACGTCACAACGTCAGTATGTCGGAACGCCCTCATCGGGCATGGGGGGATTGGAAGAGTACCAATTTTACCCCCTATTTTTCGCTTTATTTCGCTCGTTTTCGCACGGAATCGCACGCTTGTGAAGACCCTTCCGAACTTGTCGCGTAGAAATGACCCCCCCCCCTTTTTAAGCCCATTTTCGCCCCTTTTTGGGGGTGTTTAAAAATGCAGAATCACACGTTTTCGCGTTCGTTCGCGCTGAATCACCCGGTATCGCCGTTTCCGAACGGTATTCGCCTTCGTTCGCGTTGCCAGGGGTTTCCTGACCGCCCCCCCTCCTCGTTAACTGCCAGGAAACCCCACCAAAATACGCAATACGCAACACGCAATCCCAAAAAAATTCCTCTATTCAATTATTAAAGTTCTGCACTGCCCCATCCCATACGACGTACCCGCCCCCACCCCCGCGTACCGGGCAAACGCCGCCAACGTATGGATCACACTCATCCAATAGCGATCCTCATTCAACGTCGTGTACTGCATCTCTCCCACACTCCCCACCCGCATACTCCCCCCTTTCCCCGGCACGCCCCGGCTGGCAAGCTCCAACCGGCTCATCGCCAGACATTCCTCTGCATACCGTTTCACCTCGGCGGGAAAAGCAATGTGCGCGTACGCATTCCACCGGTCGAGCAAACTGCCAAACACCAGACCGGGCAGGGGAATCGGCACATTCATCCCCCCGGATTTGAACGTCGTCGGACTGCTGAACTGCATCCGCACCTGCCGGGGCAACGCTCGCGACGCCAACAAAAACGGCGCACTCACCCCGGCATACGTCCCCCGCCCCGCCCAGGGAGCGGCCGCGTCCCCCCCCGTATCCACCGTCCCCACGCGGAAAGGCAACCCGTCCAGTTCCACCACCGCATCCGGGGCCAGTTTGCCGCCCGGTTCGGTCGCGGCGAGCAAGGGTTCTGCCGCCTGTCGGTGATACGCCGTCAGCCGGAGCGAGTACGTCCGCCCCGCTTCTACCCCGCGCCGCGCGGAATACCCCATCAACGTGGACGCGGTAAACGGACGCGGCCCGGTCTCCGTCTCGTGCCACGCCGGGGGCAGGGTGCCCGCGCCGGATTCCACCACCTCCAACAACCACGCGTGCGCCGCCCGTCCCCACCAGGCAGGCAGTTCCCGCTTCGGCGGCCCCTCCACCGGCGTTAAGGTCAAAACTAAAGACAGCAAGTCAAAATCCGTTTGCATTGGATACTTCTTTCGAGTATAAATGGGATCAATTCCTGATCCTGTTTTTAGGGAGATACGTCCATGCTCATCCCTTCCTTCAAAAAAACCCTTCCCTTCCTCTTCCTCACGCTTTTGCTCGGGCTTATATTGCTGGCCCGCCCGGCGGATGTCCGTGCCCAAAACCCCACCGCCACCCCCGACCCCTACGCCACCCTCCAGGCCCAGGTGGACGCCCTTTCTACCGAGGTAGCGTATTTTGAGACCCAGGTGAGTCTCAATAAGGAAGCGGTCGAATTGGAAGCGATGAAACAACTCAATAACACGTTAATCGCGGCAGGGGTCATTGCCGTCCTCGGGCTGGCTTTTGGCTTTTCTTCGCCGTTCATTTTGTACCGATGGGCCAGAGAACGCACCAAAAAGGAAATGGATCAAGCCATTTTCCGGGCCAATCCCACACGCCTGCCCATTTACGTGCCGCGTTTGGCTTTTGAAAACGAAACCCGGCGGTTACGGCAATTAGGCTTTCGCGTCTTGCGCCCATTTACCACGCTGGATGAAGTCCAACTAGGAAGCGTTGTGGTGTACAAAGCCAAAGACCTGGCCGAAATCATCGAATTGGAAGAGTTTCTCAAAGAGAAGCTAAGTCAAGATAAAACCTGGAAACCGGAGCAAATTGCCTTTATTATCTATTCGCCTAAATATATTGATAAAGGCGAGGAAATTTACAAAGCGTTCGATAATGTGACTTTTGCCAACAACCCTGTAACCGTTGCGACGCACATTTACGCCCTCGCGCGGGGGTTGATCAAATAAGCGCGCGGTTATAACGCCGTTTTTAACGGGACCATCTCCACCAACACCCACCCCAACGGGTACGCGGGCGTCTCGATCACCTGCCCATCCGCGGCTTTGTTCAGCGAGACCGCGACCCGACGGCTGGCCGGGAACACCTTCCCCGTCACATATTCCCCTTTCGACAACCGGTACTCGTTCACCATCCGCACAAAAAACGCCGCGTCCTTTTTCAGGCGGGAACCCAGCGTCTTGTCATCCCACCCGGTGCCCCACCCCAACTGCAAAATGAACTGGCCCGCCCCCAATTGGGGATGCACCTTCGCCAACTGCTGATAATAGCCCAACAGCCGTTTCGCCGAGGGGATCATCCGATAATAGGCCGTTTCATCCTGAATGCGTTGCTCGGTATGGGCACGCACCGCCTGCGCGATCTGCTCCAACCGCTCCCCCCCCGCCAACACCGCCCGGTCCTCGCGAGTGGCCCACGCGGAATACAACGCCTGATCCACCTTCACCGTCAGCTTGAACACCGTGTCCGGGCGGATCGCTTCCAACTCAATCGGCGCGGCCAGTTTCCCGCCCCGGTTCAACGCCCGCACGTTCAAAATCATCAACTTTTCCGGGCTGACCGGCTGACTATCACTCACCTGCAACGCCCGGAACACATCGTGGTTCGGGTCCCGGCCAAATAACTCCTGTTCAAACCGTTGCCCGGCCCACTCTTTCCGTCGCCCCAACTGGCTGATTTCGGGCTTCATCCCCTGTGCTTCCCAACTCGTCCAGGCCAGCGCGGTGCGTAACGCCCCTTTCAAACTGCCCCCTGGCACGAAAGGTCGGTCAAACGTATCCTTCAACGCCTCCTGCACCTGCGCGCCCTCCGCCGCCGAACGAGGCGTCCCCTGCACGACATACCGGAACACGTCATTCTCCGGGCGAAAATCGTTCTGCCGGAGCAACCGCGCGGGGGGCGTGGCCGCTAATTTGTCCGCCAACGCCGCGCTCAGGGTGCCATCGGCGGGCAGTTGATTCTCCAACACCCGCGCATCGTTCAACCGCCAGGTGCGCCCGCCCCGAATCACATAATCGTACTCATGCAACAGCCGCACCCCGCTCCCGATATGCAAAGGGGTCAGCGCCGAAACCGTCACGTCATAAAGCAGATACGACACGTTAGCCTCCCGTCTTCCAGCCCACCGCCAGGGCGAACCCGGCCCGGTAAATGGCATGGGCAAATTTTCCCGCCGGATATTCCGGGCGGACATCGGAACAATCGCCTGCCGGATAATCCGGGGGGCACACCAGACTGCCCTCGCTGACCATCAACAGCCGTTTGCGCCGTTGGGGGGCGTATCCCGGAAAGTTCAGCCACCCCCCGACGGGCACCAACTGGTAAGCCGCCTCCGCGTGGGTCAACGCGGTGGGCAGTTCCTCCCCGCGGGGGTGATAGCGACTGAGGAGCAGGGCGGCGTGGCCCCTGGTCGGGTCGGGCAGGGTCACGCGCGCGGCCTCGGCAAACGTAAAGGCCCCGTACCCACTCGTCCGTTCCCCGCCCAGGCCCGCGTGCTGTAACAAGGCCAGGGCTTGCCCCACCAAAGTTTCCAAGTTCGGGTCCACCCGCGTCCAGGCCAACCCAAACCACAAGCCGCAATCCTGGGCAAATTTCACCCGCCCGGCGTGGAAAATGTTGGCGGCAGACGTGATCCGGCCAATGGTCACGCGGGGGGTGCGTTCGCTCGCCCACACCGGCTCATAACGGATGCTCAATTCTTTGCCTTTTTCGCGCTGGAAGGCTGGCGGAAGTTGGGCATATTCCGCCGCAGAGAGCCAGAGCGTGCCCCCCTGCAAAGCGAATCCGTTTTTCTCCGTGTGCGCTTTGGTCTCCTCGGCGAACAAATCTTCATCCAGCTTTTTGCCAGCCAATAGCTTTTGCAGGAGGCCCTCGGAAAGAAACTGGATGCGTTTGAGGGCTTTGCCGCGCGTTTGGAGGAGGGCGTCGCTGAAAAGGGTCTGCGGTTTGACCGGCATCGGGTGAAAGCGCACGTTCCCCACGCGGGGGAAGGCGGACGTGAGGAGAAAGGGCGGCGTAGGGCTTTTTCCGGCAAACGGGGTCAGCAGTTGGTCAACATCCTGCCCCATGCGTCGCCACGTCGCCGCAATTGCCGAAAACAACGTGTCCGAGGGGATCACCACGCTACTTTCTTCCAAATCCACCCCCCGTATCCCGATATGCAGACCGCCCGAAAAGGTCAGGTGGTAGGGGATCAACTGAGGCATGATTAGACGCCTAATGCCCGGCGAGCATCTGCCTGGATGGTGGCGAGGTCGTGGCCCAATTCCGCCAAAGTGGCGTACTGGCCTTTGCCCAACGGCGCGGGGTCTTCGAGATATTTTTCCTTTGAGCGCACGCCCACTTTCAGGTTTGCCAACCGCACCTTCCCGGACCCCCGCGAGCCTAGCCCGCCCAGGAAATCGTCTTCGAGCAGTTGCAGGCCACTGACGACCGCCTTCAGCCGATCAATATCCCGTCCCGCATCGCAATCATCGCCGTGATAGACGCTGAAAATGATCTCGCCCGGTGCGAAGACCACGCCCGCGGGCACCCGTTCCATCTGGCGGGGATTGGCCGCGGCGGTTACTCGGTCAATCGAGACTTCGGTTTTGACTTCGGTGAATGGAAAATCAGTACGTTTTGAATCTTCAAGCTCTTTTGCGCTTGCATCTGTTAATTGCACGTCGCGGACAATGAGACGAGTGGGCGTAGAAAAATCTCGTTCGCCAGGAATCCCAAACACCTGGCATACATCACAATTTTTATACTCGGGTTTACCCTTCTTTTCCAAGTCTTCTTTCGTTTTGTATTCGGCTCCACAAGAGTGGATAAATCCATTATGAATGGGTTGGTTTTGTTTTAAGCCCAAATATTTTTCCATGAGGCTCCGCATTTTGCCTTTAAGTGATGAGCCGGGGATATACGGGCGATTGGTAAGCGTATCTCGAATGACGGTCTTGTCCACGCCGCCGATTTCAATGCCGGTGTCCGAGCCGCCAATGTGTAGGCCGGTTACGGTTTCAAGGTCGAAGGTGAAAAACACCCGTCCCAATAATTTAATGGTTTTAAATTTCTCGTCTGCCATTGTGTGCTCCTTTAATTGCCACCATAGGCTTTGTGATAGGCGAGTATCGCCTCGAAAAATTGAGCAAAACGATCAAAATTTGACGAGGAATTTTCCACATTGCGAATTCCCTCCGTCAAAACATCTCGAAAGCCGTCCATACCAAATTTTTTTGCCCTTGCCGCCGCGTATTCTAATTTTGGAATCAACAAAATAAAACGCCTTTTCATCTTTACATCTTCAAACCCATATTGTTGAATGGTGCGAATTTCGCTAAAAAAATTTCTAATTTGGGATGAAGTTAAACCGGTTGATTTAAAGATTGCTCCTAAACGATCTGCCCATTGAACGAGCAATTGAGCACTACCTTCTTCCGTGCTGTTCTGAGTTGTAATGATCGTCAGAAGCACCGCCGCTTCAAGTTCAATTTTTGTTGGCGATTTGGGATTCCATTCTTTGAGTTTTCGCTCCAAAAATTGGCGTTCTTTGTCTCGGTCTTTAGGATTACTGATGATCTTCTCCAATTGAGACAATTGAAAGCTAAATACTGGCATTTCGGCCTCCTTATTTCTCTTTACGGTTGATTAATTCAGCCCAGCGCGCGGCCAGGCCAATCCAAATTAAGCTTCGAAAATTATCGGCTTTTAATTTATCCGCCAAAACTTGAATATCTACTTTTTCGGAATAGCGAGCCATACGAGAAAGAGCATAATACCCCTGCCACATCCAGGGTCCCCACAAGGTTTGCTCCTCTTTTGCGAAATTTTGATCTCGTCCTTTTTCTCGACGTTTTCTCTCAACTGAATGGTATTGGGCATGAATCCGCGTCAAATGGCTCAAAAGTGCGCGATGCACGTTTTGTTTATTGATTAAATCCGATAATAGATGCATAGCTGAGTGAGCATTCTCCAATCCCTTTTGTTCACACGCCGCCAGGCCAAACTGTTCCCAGGGCAAGGCCACACCCAGGAAAGAAATTGCATCTTTGGTGCAAGGCTGTCCGTTTTTCATCCAGAATAAGGCTTTTGCGGCTGTTTCTTCCCCCGCCGCGTCCTCCGCCGCTTGGGAGAGGGGATATTTTCCGCCCACCAACACAATGCCCGCACTGGCATGAAACCCCGGATGGTGGGCCGCATACTGGCCCAAATCCACGCGAATTTGCCGGGCCAGTTCCGCAATTTCATCCCACGCCCCGACGAAGAATAAATCATCCCCGCCGGAGTAGATGGAATACAGCCGTTCCCCGCGGGTGACATCCCCGCGCCCGTTTTGGTTGCGCCGTTCTGCCAACACTTCTACCCACCCTTCAAAAAAGAGGCTCACGGCAAAACTCATCGCCGCGATGCGGGAGAGATTGGCCTGTTTTCCCAGACCGCCTGCGAAAATCTTTCCCAAGTTATCTACATCCATCCGCAACACCCCCAACCGCGGAATGCCATGTGCCTGCGCTTCCATTGCATCGAAGGGTTTGATGCCTCCCGGCCCTGGCAAGTCCTCCAATTGTTTTTCCGTTTTCAGGTATTCAATTTCGTCTTTTGTGATTTTGGGGGTGACATTGACAAAGAACCGCCGTCCCACCGCCCGACCTTTGGCGGGCGGTATCTGGTTGAGTTTGGTGTCATCTAACACCAGGACGGTGAGCGGATGGGGTGTGGCAGGAAGATCGTCAGCCTTATCCAGCGGGTAGACGTTTACCCCCAACGCTTTCAGGGCTTTTTCGTACTCAGCCGGTTCACTAATCAAATCAAACGCCCCGATCTCCTCCAGGGGCAGATGTTCCAAAACGAGGAATTTGGCATTTCTCAACGCACCGCCCAACGCCTCGAATGAAAAACAGGCGGGACATTTGCGAACGCCTTCGGGATCGTCGGGGGTGATGGCATCCTCGTCGGGCGTGGTTTTTGAATGTTCCTGCCCACACACACGGCATTGTTGATCTAAATTGCCGCCATCGCCTTGTGGTTCAAAAATGAGAGGCAATTCGTCACCCAATTCGGTAAACCGGCGCAGTTTGGCAGACCGAATGCCTTCGATCAGTTCCCCCCATCGTTGGCTGATGGTGCCCCCGAAGAAATCGGCTTCCCGCAACGGGGTGTGCGCCAATGCCAGATACAGTTCCCCGCGATGGCTGTGAAACAACACCCGGCTGATCTCGCGCTGAATTTTTGCCAGTTCCGCCGCCTGGGTGGGGGAGGCGATCAGGTAAAAGTGACCCCCGCCCACGTAAATCAGGCTGGTGATTGGCAAATCCAGGCGGCGCAAGGTGTAGCGTGCCGCCGCTTCGGTGAGGAGTTGGAGATAAAAGGAACGCCCCCGCAACGCACTGGTCGCGCCGCGCGCGGTGATGGTGTAGATAAAGTCTTGAATGCCGCTGATCCCCCCACCCACGAGCAAGGCCAGTTTGCCATCCTCCCCCTGCTCGGTCATGGCCGTTGCCAGGGCCGCCGTCAACCGGCTGTGATCGTACAGGCTGACATCGGGCAGTTTTTCGCCGTAGGCGTTGGGGAGGCTCCAGGTATAGCGTTGGAGGAGCAGGAGGGTGGATTCGAGGAAGGCGGGCAGGTCTTCGGGGGCGGTATACGCGGGTTGAAGTTTTTCCACCTCACGGCGGATGGTTTCCCACAATTGCGCTTGTTCCGCAAACGCCTGTTGTTCGGGCAGGGCATCTACAGGGAACAGAGAGGCCTCTTCCATTTTGAGGGCCTTCAGCGGCCAATATTTTGTGTTGGGGGTGGTTTGGTCGTCGGCGGTCAGGGAGCAGAAAATCGAACGCACCTGCCGGGAAACGCCCCCTTCCATGACTTCCAGCGTGCTGGATACACCCGCGACAAGGTTTCTTGCCCGGTGAAGCTCCGCGTGTTTTTCCTTTTGCACATCTTCAACCTGTGCTTTCAAGGGGGCTGAAAGGGCAGGCAGGACATGTTCTCCAAATCGAACATCACTCAAAAGCGCGGCGAATGCCCGCATATGTCTATCTGACATTCGGACCTCCTGTCAGAGAAAAGTTGTTCATTGGGAATTCCTTCATTTGGGGGATGCCCCCAAAGGGTGGGATCGAGGGAAGGAATGAGATAAGTGTAAGGGGGTTTGGGGGGAAAGTCAATCGGTTTATGTTGTGAAAGTAGTGAGCTTAAATACATTAACGGAAAAATCAAATAATTTCTTGCCTCGTCCTTTTGAAATCAGCTTCCATATTGTTTCTATTTCATCTCTGTAATTTCAGCTTTGTTTTCTGGGCGAACCAGTCCCAATTCTGAGACGACTAAAAATTTTACTAATGAAATCTCCAAGAGATAGTTTTAATCCCTTATGTAAATTGAACGCTGAACGCAACTTACGAAAACCCTCTAAAATTTGTCCCGTTTGGAAATATATCATGGCACGAATAACTTCAATTTTCCACAACAAATCGAGATAGGTGCCATAACCCCGAATGTTATCGTCCGCTTTCTGAAAAAGTGCTAAGGCTTCCTCATAATTTCCCTGGCTTAACGTTAATTCAGCAAGTTTTGCTTGCGTTCGAGCTTCTTGCCGAGCATACTGTCCCTTGTGTTTTTGGGCAATATCAAGGCTTTTTAGTAGAACGATCTTGGCCTCTTCGATTGATCCCCGAAGTCCAAGAACTTCTCCTAGATCGGCCAGTGTATCCGCATAAAAAATGTCCGTTTCCGAAATCTTTGAGTAAAGGCCCAAAGACTCTCGTAATAATTTCTCTGCTATGTCAAATTGCTTATTATCGCGTTCCAACCACGCTAACATTTTGAGCGGATGAGAACGCCAGGGATCATCAGGCTCGGTCTCGCCGAGTAATTGTTCCACGATTCCTCTCGCCCCCTTGAAATTTCTCAAGGCCCGAAGGCAAAGGGTGGTCATAAATAAACTGTCCTTTGCATTCGCGAGGTCTTGTTCCGCTCGATAAATTTGTTCTGCTTCTAAAAAGGTTTCCAGCGCTTCCTTATGGAAACCTAAGCGGTGTAAATTGTGCCCCTCCAATTTTAATAAATCCGCCAATTTACTTTTAGTGTTTAGAAAACGGGCCGATTGAATGGCCTTCTGACTTAAATCGCGAAAAAGTTGATGAACGCTTAAAGTTTCTTGGGTTATCTGATGGTGAAATAGTTCTTCTAATTGGAGAATACCCCGCCAATCCTTTGTGTCCACAAGATTCATCAAGGCTGTTTCAATACTTGATAACTCAATCGAGGTAATACTGGCCGGGCTGATGGTAGCCTGACTCAATTCTTTTGCAATCGCATTTAGCCCGTTCCAATCTACAGTAGTGGACTTCATTCTATCTCGCCGTTCTACACAAAAGGTTGATCCTTCAAAAAATCTATTAAACTTGGGAAAACCGCATAGTTTCCTTTATGGTAATCGTTATTTACTAGCAAGAATCTTTCGGTGAGCAGTTTAAGAGGGCGACTTGGCACTAAATCCCAATTATTTTCTTCCAGCCACTTGTTAATTTTGTCAAGAGTTATTTTTCGACCCTTGTATTGCTCAGTCGTAATAAATTTTAGCAGTTGCCTCGCGACGGTTCCATCTTTTCCCAATTGTCCAAGCTCTTGCCAGCGCGCTTTGTATAGGAAGTCCAAGAGTTCTTTTCCAAAAATCTCTGGGATTTTTTCAATGTAATCCCAAGAGTGTCGTGCAACATCACTGAGGATGAGTTGCATTAACAATGGGCTTCCACCTGTGCGCTCAATGAGCTTTCCCAATCGTTTCTTGTTTTCCAAGTCTGTAACTACGTTTATAAGATCGGGATGATAAGGCAAATGTTGTTCAACATGTCAGGTTAGAAAATCTTTTGCAATGTTAAATTCTTTGAGCGGTCGAAGTCTAATTAAGAAATACCCCATATTAGTTTCTGCCAAATTGCCAAATTGTCAATTTGTCTTGTCGTAGCCAGTATGCGAACATCTTTATTGGCTAATTTCCGAAGGAGTTTAAGCAAGTTAGAACCATCTTTTACAGTTTCGAGATTGTCAGCTATGAGAATTGCCCTCCGCCCCATCAATCGATCATGAATCAAGTTCACAAGATTGTCTTTTTCCCCTTCTCCTATTTGAAAAGGTATGCCCAATTGCTCACACACCCGTTGCAAGAAAGCATCTGCACTGTCATATCCGATCTCTAGGGGACGAACCTCGCTTGTTATAGGATCAACTTCCTGATTTTTCGCACTATCCCCCAACATAATATCTATGACCTCTTTTTCAAAAAGACAACGAGTGATTTGCGCTGCCAATGTGCTTTTTCCCATTCCCCCATCTGCTGCAATAATGATGATCTGCTTCCCTTTTGGATTATTTAGAGTCCAATAGATACTTTGAAGTGGGGGAAGACCTATTTGGGTTTCGGCAACCGGGATTTCAATTTGGCCTTCAAGAGGTATATAACCGCGTTCTCTTTCTAATAAACCAGTAAAATACGTCCCAAAGGCAGAGGAAACCATTAACCTTTGTTGAGCAAGCTCCAGAGGCTTCTCTCCGCAATTGGATTCAAATAAGTGAACTTCTGGAGTCTTTTTATTTTTTGGGGGGCGCTTCTTGCCAAATACTTCATACACTTTATCAGCAAACCAATCTGGCAGTTTTTCGAAAAGAGCAAGGGCAATATTTGCAATCAATCGAAAAATTAACTTACCAATAATATCCAGCATATTTCGCTCCTTGTCCAATTCGTGCTACTCATCCGCTTAAGGGGTCCGAATGTTCAACTTTGAACTTTCTCAATACTCCGATTTTCCGCCACTCCCCCGCTTCGACATCCAAAAACCGCCCAAAAGCCCATCCATTCACCTCTTTCCAGGTGGTGGCGATGGTTTTGGCGGCGGCACTGGGAGTTTTGTAATCCTGACCGTTCATGCGAACGGTGCCTTGCAGGTCGAGCAGTTCAGCATGATGGGTTTGGCCTTTGTGATCGGCCTGGATGGGGAGGGGGAAGGCAACGTTGGGGAGGGGAGATGGGGTTTGGGGGAGAAGGGTGGGTGTGGATTCCGGTTTGGGGACGGGGGTTTCTAACAGGTCTTGCCAGCGTTCTTCGTCCAGGTAGATGACGGCGTATTTTTCTTCATACGCGCCAACTTTGTGCTGGATCATCAATTCCACTAACGCTTCCCCGTTGATCAGGCTGATGCGGACTTTGCCCGCTTCCTGGGCTTCGAGTTTGGCCGAGGCGGTGAAATCACTGGGGGTAATGATGATACCCTGTTCGTGGACTTTGAGCGAGCCGCGCAGTTCCCGGACAATCTTTGAGCCGACGTTGCTCCGCCAGCGTTTGGCTTGGATCGCCACATTGATTTCGGTGATCCCGTTGGCGAGCATCCTGCCGCGCACATCAATCCCGCCGTCGTTGCTGTAGGGTGTGATCTGGATGGTCTCCTCTCGAACGCCTAATGCCAGAAGCAGATCGGCGATCAGGGCTTCAAATTTGGCGGGTTTGATGTCCAGGATGAGCTTTTGGAGTTTTTCGCGGGCCTGTTGGTTAAGGGTTTCGACCTGTTGGGCAATGTCCGCTTTGGGTTTTTCTTTGAGGGCAAAATAGCCTTTTTTTCCGACTCTTTGGAAGAGGCTATCCTCACGCAAGGTGTCAGAGTACAGGCGAGACCCCATCGTGGCGTGGGGCGTTTGCCCGGCAGTCGTCAGGATGCCTGCGGCCAGGGCACGGTCGGTGAGGTCGTTGTAGTGGAGGGGTTCTCCGGTTTGTTTCAGGATTTCGTAGGCGGCGTCTTTGAATTGCAACATGTATCCTCTGTCAGGCAATCCTTTGAGTTCAAAGATGTTTTATCTGGCGGAATAACCGTCTCACTTCTTCCATACTCCGATAATATTCATGGTCACGAGGTATGTCATCAGTCGCATAACCACGTGCAACATATAAAGACGAAATACTTGAAGAAATAAGCCCTAGTGCTACACTTGCATCATCATCTAAGAACCACTGATTACTTAAGCCTTCAAGTGATTTGATGTCATTACTAATTTGATCGGTAGAAAAATAATCAAGGTCAGTAGAAAGATAAGTATCGATCATACTGCTCATTTGTTCTACCAGAGACTTCACATTTTCCCTGTTCATGTGGCTTTCTCCCGTTTCCTACAATTTATGAACAGGTTTGTCACTTTTATTCCCCTATGAATATCAGCTAAAAATTGATGAGTGCTTTATCATTGTATGACGCCTTCTAACCAAATTAATATGGCGTCAACCAATTGGATTAACGGATATAAATTTCTCTTTACCTTTGATATTTGCTGATCTGGTGATCTTCCCCAGCTTAATTGTTTGGCAATAGTCTCTAATTGAAGTGCTGTATTTTCGGCAAGGTTTCTAATCCGGGTAAGTTTATTTCGATTGTAGGGATCATAGGCACTTGAAAGAGGGGAGAGATTTGCTTCCAAAGTTTCTTCCATTGCTTCAATCTGTGCAGAAAGTTGATTAAGCGTTTCCGCTGCCCTTAAGATGCTGATCACATTATTTCCACCGGAAAATTTCAGGAGTTTTTTTTGTAGTTCATTGAGTGCAATAAAATGTGTTTCTAAATATTCTCTTCGATGGACGAACCAGATTTGTGGAATATTATTTATCGGATAGTTGTCCATATTGCTTGCTCGAAACATGTGTCAAACTCCTATTTTAGAACAAAAGTTTTATTATCGATCACCGAATTTTATGAGAGTTTCTGTCAGGTAGGAACTACTTTAAATTGCCGATAAAGTAGCCATTTGCCCGAACCAGCTACTAATCTGTTCTAATAGCTCCAAAAGTAATCTCATATTACGCTTTATCTGGCTCAGTTCTTTGATGGCCTTTTGACGAATAGCAATTAAACCAGCAGCTATATGGGCATTATTTTGAAGAGTTTCAGTCAATCCGATTAACCGTTTTAATTCTGCCTGAGGGTAAAGTGTTTTTAGTGATAGATTGGATTGTAATTTAACAACATCATCTAAAAATCCTTGCTCTAGCTCAATCAAATCAATACTTTCTTTTCGAGCTGTAATAAGAATATTAATGTTAGCGACACTTTGATCGATCTTGGTCTCTAAGTCTCTGAAATATTCAAGCTTCTGTGTAAATGCCCCATTGCTTTGTTTGAATTTTTCTTGAGCAATAAGTAAAGGGTCAGAATTACGCAAGCCGTTTGACTCATTACTCAACACCTCGCCATATCCTCGAATGACATCTAAAGACCATATACTTTTGTTTGCACGAGCAACAAAAGATTTCCACCGATTTTGGAGCTCTTGCCAAACCGCGTTCAAATCAACAGAATTCTCGGCTGAAAGTTCTATTTTGTAGTTTAGAAACATTGGCACAAGGGGTAAGGTATATTCAAGTTTTTGTTGAAGGGATAGATCGCTTTTAACTGCTTCCTGTATTTGACTTACCCCATGATGAATTTCAGAACTTAATTCCGATTGGTTTTCTTGTACGGCTTGGAGCATCCTTACAATAGCATTTAAGGTCTCTTGCATTTCTTTTTGTTCTATTTTCCCCTGGTTAATAAGGGTAGTTACACTCTTTACTACAATAGGATCAACCTCTGTTGATGTCGTTATCGGAGATGGGGAGTGTTTGGGATCTACTAACTCTTCAGTTCTCCTCTGGGATGTTTTAGGTCGTGATCGCTTTGTTTTGCTTTGTAGATTGGAAGCAATTAGTATTCCCCTCTTACTTTCTAGGGCAATCTTTTCTTGGTCGGCTTCTTCTAACAAGCGTTTTACATCTGCTATCTTGGCTTCGTAAGCGCGTTTTTCAAGTGGGCCTTTGGAAAGTAATCGAGTTTGTTCAAGCTCCTCAAGTAGCCCAAGACTTTCCTTGATTTTTTTATTTACCTGGGCCAGGCGTCCATCGGAATATGAAAAATCAGACATTAGATACCTCCTTCTACTTGTACCAGTTATTGAAAGATAGAGATTTTGTCATTACGCAATTCCTTTCAAAGAGATTATTCGTCTTTGTTGACAACCCATCTAAAACACTCCTCGCAAACCGCGAGGTCATCACGATATTTAGGCTGACCACAATTTGAACAAAATTCTAACGTTCTCCCATCCCAAGCTTCGCCACAATCAAAGCAGATAAAATCAGGAGAATGGATATTTCCCAGATGGGATAAATCAAGAAGTGCATCCATCTCACACGCTGGACATCTAAACTGCGGCCATTCACCGCCTTCTGCTATTGTGTGCCAGTCAATTCCAAAGATTACATTTACATATTCTTCGATAGCGGAATCGATTTCGTATTGTTGATAACCACAGAAGAGGCATTTTGCGCCTTTCTCAATGCACAACGTGTCTTGAATACAGCGAGGGCAGGTGAGAACGTTTACACCATAGCTTCTTAATTCAAATTCAACGTTTTTCATTCGGTTGATAACAAAGTCCTGAAACAGACTCAAGTTTTTCTGGATTTCTTTCATCAGCTCATTCTCTTGTTCATCCATTTGCCCAAGTTCGTTCGAAATAAAGTCAATTGCAAATTCGATGACAAATACTGCAACGCTTTTGATTGCCTGTTCTGAATCCACTATCCCAAAATGTTCAATTCGATTTCTTTTGTTCTTTAATTCTTCCAATCTTGTAAGCTGATCGTTTGTTATTTCATTTTCAAGATAAATTTCAAGCCTTTTTAGGCACGTTTTCCACCTAACACTAAAAAAATCTCCTGCAATATATTTTTCTTCATCTGCTTCCTCAGGTTTCTCAAACACAAGTGACCAGTGTTCACGTCGAAGCCGTTCTTTTAAAATTAATTCAATACCTGAATGTAGATGGAGCACGGCATACTTCAGATCACGCTTTGTCGGGTTGTTCCCCAAGTATTCTAAGGCGCGCAAGATAAAATCTAATCCATTTTCAAGCGGGGTGAATGCAAATTCTGTATTTATGCTCACCTGATTTACCTACTACCTTGAAAAAATGACTTCTGCCGAAGAATTCCCATACTGATGCCAAAGTAGAAAAAAACTATTATCTGGTATGTTCTGAGGTAGATTATCTATCACTAGCTGAACGATACTCTCTATTGTAGTTTCATCATTCCCATAAACCAGATAAATCGCTCTGTAATAACGAGCATGAGATAAAAAACCGCACAAAGTGGTTATATCTTTTCGCACTCCATCTACCGAAGCATTAATTGGCTTTACCTCTATCACTACCAGGTTCTTGTTCATTTCTCCCCGTTCGTGAACTAGGAAATCTGGTTTCACTGGACCGACTGCTTTATGAATAATCGGATGACCAACCTTATCAAGTTCTCCGTCAAGTTTGTATGAGAAATCAGTTGGCAGGTATGAGCGAAGCTGGTGGTAGAGTTCGTAGCAATATACTCTCTCCCGATATATTGGTTCTTCTCTCCCGGCAACAGGTAATTGAAAATAATGTAGATCAATATTTGATGTAGCTTCCAACAAGGCAGAAAAAAAGGTATCAAAATCTTGAGGCCGTGTGTCTTCAATTTCGTAGAGCCAATTTAAATCCATATCACCCTCCCCCAAAAGCACTTTCCATAGAACCATCAAACAACATTATGTAATGGTAAACGGAGATACAGTTGTCGTGATATGGTATTCCTACTTGATTTGGGATTTTGTTGGCGGAGTTTCTGAATCGCATATCTTTATTCCAAATAACCTATACCCTTAAGGCATATTCTCAATATCATCCAGCAATTTCAGTATTTCGGTTTTCATTTCCGGGTCTTCGATGACTTCAAGTCCATATAACAAGTCGGCTTTTGCTCTTTCATAATCCCCCAAAACAGCATAGATTATTCCTCTCCTTAAGTAGCCCTCAGTGTATTGGGGAGCAATCTTTAGTAATTCCGAATAATCTAGAAGAGCCTTTTCATAATTTCCAAATTCAAAATTCAATTCCCCTCTAGCACTATATGCATATGGTAGTAAGAAGTGAGTTTCATCCCAGGATAAAATTTCTATAGCATCATCCAAGTCCCTTAATGCATCTTCCTTATAGCCTAACTCTATTTGAACTGTCCCTCGTTGATAATATGCATCGCCGAAATTTGGATTTATCGCAAGAGAAGATGTTAGATCATTTAATGCATCTTTGTATTTTTTTAATAATGCATAAGATATTCCACGATAATAGTAATACTCATGGTCATTTGGATTAATTTCAATTGCTCGTGATAGGTCTGATATAGCTAACTCATGCTGTTTTAGCTGAGCATAAACCCCTGCTCGTTCGAAATACAGATCATCGTTTTCAGGATCCAGGTTTATTGCCGATGTATAATCTAAGCTGGACTTTATCCAAATTGAACCTTTCAAGTTGAATAACACACCGCTTCAAA
>JABWBV010000688.1 GCA_013359445.1 Anaerolineales bacterium
CGTCGTTTCAATGTCGGTGATGATAACGGTAGCATCGTTGATTTTGACAGTGTCGCCTTCGACGGTCACGGTGACATCTTCGCCCAGGAGGGTGGTGGCAGAGGGGAGTCCGACGACATCGGCGGCCATCACTTTGCCATCCACGACGTGATAGAGCAGAATGTTAGTCAGGGTGGGGATGTCCGCGAGGAGGGCTTCGACGGTGCCTTCGGGCAGGGCGGCGAACGCATCATCGGTGGGGGCAAACACGGTGAAGGGGCCATCCCCACTCAGCGTTTCGACCAGCCCTGCGGCTTGTACGGCGGCAACCAGCGTGGTAAAGCGGCCATCGGCGACAGCGATATCTACGGTGGTTTGCGGGGCCGGTTCGGGGGTGGCCGTAGGTTCAGGCATCGTGGTCGCCGTAGGTTCTTCCATCACTTCCGTAGCGGTGGGAACGGGGGCTTCGGTGGGAGTGGCCTGCGGCGCACAGGCTGTCAAGAGAATGACAAAAAGCAGAAGCATACTTAGAAACAAACGGTTTTTCATTTGATAGGTCTCCTTGATCAAATAAGAATTGGGATTAGGAGGAAAACTCTCTCTCCATTTAGTTATACAAACATTTTACATACCGGCTATTTATTCGTCAACATCACTATACAATATTTATACATTCTCTAACTACATATTCACCATAAGTTTATTCAGGCTTAAGAAACCCACCAGGAATCGCAAAGGGTTTATCCCAAAGTTGACAAAATGCCCTCCTCATAGTAATATTCCGCCGCTTATTTACAAACCAACTGGCGAGGTAGCTCAATGGCAGAGCACCGGACTCATAAGCCGTAGGTTGTGGGTTCAAGTCCCACCCTCGCCACAGAAAGAGATAGCGTTTAGAGATAGCGTTTGCCTACTCTATCTCTAAACTCTAATTTTTATGGCGATAGTAGCTCAACGGCAGAGCACCTCACTGTGGATGAGGTGGTTGAGGGTTCGAAACCCTTCTATCGCCCCTAAATTTATTCAGGTCTTTCTGATAAAAAAGCACCCCATGGAGTTCCATGGGGTGCTTTCTGTTTGTACAGCCCAACAAGAAATGATAGAATTTATGCGCCAGGCTGTCGAACGCGGGATCACCTTCTTTGACACGGCAGAAGTGTACGGCCCCTTTACCAACGAAGAACTGGTCGGCGAAGCGCTGGAACCGTTCAAAGGAAAAGTGATCATCGCCACCAAATTCGGCTGGAAACATGGCGAAAACGGCCCGCACCCCAGCGTGGGCGGACTGCCATCGAAGAAAACGGTGTGTTGGCGACCTGCGAGGAACTCGGCATCGGCCTCGTGCCATACAGCCCGCTCGGACGCGGCTACCTGACCGGCAAAATTGACAAAAACACCACCTACGCCAGCACCGACATCCGCGCCCGCAACCCCCGCTTTACCCCCGAAGCGATCAAAGCCCACCGCGTCGTGATAGACTTGCTAGAACGGGGCCGAACACCACGCCACCCCCGCACAGATTACCCTGGCCTGGATTGTGCCCATTCCCGGCTCACGCAAGCTCTCCCGCCTGAATGAAAACAACGGCGCAGTGGACATCGAATTGTCCGCGGATGACCTCCGCGAAAGCAAAGCGGCCATGGCGCAAATCACCTTCGTCGGCCATCGATATTAGGAGTGTAAAAAAATGGAAATCAAACGTATTGGTACCCAAGCCTCCACCATCGGGGTGGCGGATTACTTCACCGGAAAGGTACGGATTGACCCCCTGAATCAAGCCCCCGAACCCGCGCGGGTGGGGTGCGCCAGCGTGACCTTTGAACCGGGTGCGCGGACCGCGTGGCACAGTCACCCGCTCGGCCAGACGCTGATCGTGACCACCGGATGCGGACGGGTTCAGCGGTGGGGTGGCCCGGTCGAAGAAATCCGCCCCGGCGATGTGGTGTGGATTCCGCCCGGCGAAAAACACTGGCATGGGGCCGCACCCACAACTGCCATGACTCATCTCGCCATTCACGAATATCTGGATGGCATCGCCGCAGACTGGATGGAACACGTCAGCGACGAACAATATCAAAAAGGAGCTTAATCAATCATGTATATCGGCTTACAAATTCCCTCATTCAAATACCCCGGCGGCACCCCTGCCATCCGCCCCAAACTGAAAGAAATCGTCACCACTGCCGAAGAAGCGGGCTTTTACAGCCTTTGGGTGATGGATCATTACTATCAAATTAAGGGCTTGTTCGGCGAAGCCTATACCGACCCGATGCTGGAAGCCTATACGACCCTCGGATATTTGGCAGGCTTGACCGAAAAAGCCTACCTTGGGGTATTGGTAACAGGGGTGATCTATCGTCATCCATCTGTGCTGATGAAGATGGTCAACACCCTCGATATTCTCGCCGGGGGACGTACCTATTTCGGCATTGGCGCGGCATGGTATGAGGACGAAGCCAAAGGCTATGGCATTCCCTACCCGTCCACTGCGACCCGCTTTGAACAACTGGAAGACAACCTGAAACTGGCAAAAGCGCTCTGGAATGGGGACGAGACTTCCTTTGCTGGCAAACATTTTTCTGCCCCAGCCATCACCAACAACCCGCGCCCGCTCTCCACCCCGCACCCCCGGATCATGATCGGCGGCACCGGCCCGAACAAAACCCTCCGTATGGTCGCCCAATATGCCGACGCCTGCAATATCGGCGAGTGGGTCGGAAAAGAAAACATGCAAAATGCGCTCGATACGCTCAAAGCCCACTGTGAAGCGCTGGGACGCGATGACGCCTCCGTTGAAAAAACCTCGCTCTGCACCGTGCATCTTTCGGGGAAGGATACGGTAGAAAGTGTTATCCGACGCCTCAAGGAACTGTCTACAATGGGCTTTACCCACGTGATCTTCAATATGCCAGATGTGTACAAAATCACTCCACTGGAAACCTTTGCGAAGGAAATCATCCCCGAGGTCGCGGAACTCTAAGGATGTCCACCAGATCAAAGTGGGCGATCTGATCGCCGTGCCGTTTGCCCTGACGAATGGTCTCAGCGCACATTCTGCGTTGGAATGCGTTCGCCGCGAAGAATCAACCCGCACGGCGCTCAGTATCGCCCCTCCGGGCTTACGGTTTGCGCGCTCAAGGGGTCCCACGCCCCAGGATTTGGGTTAAATTTAAACTAACTGATGTTACGCAAGGTGCGACGCACTTCCGAGTAATTTTTATTCCGGCTCCGAAGTCTTAATCCTGGCTTTTCTCTAGGGTCAAGTGCGTCGCAC
>JABWBV010000689.1 GCA_013359445.1 Anaerolineales bacterium
GGTTGGCGCGGGTGGCGGAAGCCGCGCACCTGGCGCGGGCCGAAGGTTTGCCCGCACCCTGGTATGTGATCGGGTCGGAAGTGCCGATTCCGGGCGGGGCACATGCGGCCCTTACGTCGGAACATGCGGAGGGGGGGGCGGTAACGACGGTGGAGAGTGTCCGGCAGACGTTGGACGCGACCCGCGCGGCGTTCCGGCGGCAGGGAGTGGAAGACGCTTGGGCGCGGGTTGTCGCGGTTGTTGTGCAACCCGGTGTGGAGTTTGGGGATGATTTTGTGTTGGATTATCAGCCGGAGAAGGCGCGGGAATTGGCCCTGTTTATTGAAGGGACGGGGTTGGTGTATGAGGCGCATTCGACGGATTATCAGACACGGGCGGCTTTAAAGCATTTGGTGCGGGATCATTTTGCGCTTTTGAAGGTTGGCCCGGCGTTGACGTTTGCCTTTCGGGAGGCGGTGTTTGCGTTGGCGATGATGGAAGGGGAGATGTTTCCCCGCGCGGCCCGGTCGAATCTGAGCGAGGTGCTGGACGCGGTCATGGTGCGTCATCCCGAGCATTGGCGGAAGTATTATCACGGGACCGCCGAGGAACAGGCGTTTAAACGAAAGTTTAGTTTGAGCGATCGGGCGCGGTATTACTGGGGGGAGGCGGCGGTGCAGGCGGCGCTGGCGCGGTTGCTGATGAATCTGCGCGGGCCGTTGCCTCTGGCCTTGTTGAGCCAGTTTGCCCCGGTGCAGGGGGAGAAGGTGCGCGCGGGGGTGCTTCAAAACACCCCGGAGAACCTGATTTTGGATCGCGTGGGGGCCGTTTTGCAAGACTATTTTGAGGCGACGACCCCCTGAAAAACCGCGTTTCGGCTAAAATTATGGGCGTAGTGATGACACCCAGGTATAGTTTTTGAGTAAAAATTGCGAACCCCCACGACGAGAGTGAAATATGAGCCTTTATGCCCGTTCTTCCCGCCCCCAAAGTAATTTAGATGCTTTTTTGAGAACCATTCCCCTGTTTGCCTCGTTGAGTCCGAACGATTTAGCGGATGTTTCCCATCGGATGACCAAACATAAATATCCATCCGGGGCGACGTTGTTTTATCAGGATACGCCGGGGGCGATGCTGTTTATTATTGAAACGGGCAGTGTGCGGGTGTTTGGCATTGGGTTGACCGGGCAGGAACACACGTTTAACACATTTGGGCCGGGGGAAATTTTTGGGGAGCTTTCCCTGTTGGATGGGCGGCCCCGTTCGGCCTCGGCGATTACGATGTCTCCTTCGGTTATCTGGATGCTGTCGAAAGGGGATTTTGATCTGTTGTTAGAGCGGTGTCCGACGTTTTCGCGCAGTTTGATTGTGTTGCTGGCGGAACGGGTGCGGACAGCGGCGAGTCACGTGGAGGCGATCATTTTTCAGGATATTCAGGGGCGGTTGGCTTATGAGTTGTTGGCTCTGGCCGACCGGCACGGGAAACCCGTGGGGCCGACGATCCAGATTGAGATGCCGTTGACCCAAAGTGATCTGGCCACGATGGTGGGGGCCACGCGCGAGAGTGTGAACAAGGCCCTGACTTATTTGCGTGGGCGCGAGTTGGTGCAGGTGGAGGGCAATCGGGTGACTGTGCTCAACCCTGAGGGGTTGCGGCGGGTGATCCATGAGCGCGGGCGTTAGCCTTCTCTGGCGAATATTTTTCCCTCAAACCGCGCCGTGTTGAAAATCGCCCTCATCGCGCCCACCTCCATCCCCTCCCGCCGGGCAAACACCATTCAGGTGATGAAAATGGCGCAAGCCCTGGTTTTGAACGGGCACGAGGTTCACCTCGCCGCGCCGGGGGAGCCGCCGAATGGAAAGCCGCCGAATAGGAATTCGGCGTCTGATACGGAAAACGGGTTGAAACCCGTTGAAAATCCCGTGATTCAACCCGTTTCAACGGGTTTCGGGTCTCAGGCGATGAATTCCTATTCATCGCCAACCTATTCATCGCCATATTCATCGCTAACGTTCCAACACCACTACGGCCTCACCGTCGAATTTCCCATCACCTGGCTCCCCACCCATCCCCGTTTTCGGGGCTACGACTTCGCCCTGCGCGCGATCCGTTTCGCCCAACATCTCCGCGCCGACCTCCTCTACACCCGCCACCCGCAAACCGCCGCCCTCAGCAGTCTCCTCGGTGTGCCGACGATTTTTGAAATCCACGACCTCCCCCAAGGCCAGGGCAAAACTCTCCTCCGCACCTACCTCAAAGGCCGCGGCAACCGTCGTCTCATCGCTATCACCCACGCCCTCGCGAACGATCTGCATACCCAATACGCAATCCGCAATCCCCTCATCCTCCCCGATGGCGTAGACCTCTCCCGCTACCAAAACCTCCCCGCCCCCGAAACCGCCCGCGCCTCCCTCCATTCCCAATTCCCAATTCCCAATTCCCAATTCACAATTGGCTACACCGGCCACCTCTACCCCGGACGCGGCACGGACCTCCTCCTCGCCCTCGCCGCCCGCCTCCCCGAATTTCACTTCCTCCTCGTCGGTGGCAACCCCGAAGACGTGGAAAAGCTCAAAGCGCAAGCCAGCAAATCTGCAAATCAGCAAGCCAGCAAATCCGTAAATCAACAAACCAGCAAACCAACCAACCCATCAACCGATCAACCCATCAACCGCTCAACCAACCTCACCCTCACCGGCTTCATCCCCAACGCCGACCTCCCCCGCTACCAGGCCGCGAGCGACCTCCTCCTCATGCCCTACCAACGCCACGTCGCCGCCTCCTCGGGCGGAGACATTGCCCCGTACCTGAGTCCGATGAAATTGTTCGAATACCTCGCCGCCGGACGGGCGATCCTCTCCAGCGACTTGCCCGTCTTCCGCGAAGTGCTGAACCCCGAAAACGCCATCCTCCTCCCGCCCGATAACGTGGACGCGTGGGTGAACGCCATCCGCGATCTGCACGCCCACCCCGAAAAGTGTGCCGCGCTCGGTGCCCGCGCCCGCCAGGATGCGGAAAAATACACCTGGGAGGCCCGGGCACGGAAGATGTTGGAGGGGCTGGGGTAGAATTCATTCCACAAATAATTTTCCGCATCTCCTTTCTCCCGCGACAGATTCTTAAAGCGCGGAAGAAAGGAGATGCGGAAGACTTGTTTTTGATGTTTTTTGGTAACTGCTCAGACCCTAAAGGTTTTCTCGATGAATTTATGGCTCGTTTTGCAAACGACACACATTTTTCGACAGTCTTCTCTTGCAAACAAAACCTT
>JABWBV010000690.1 GCA_013359445.1 Anaerolineales bacterium
AACCCATGAAAGGCGCCCGGGACGACCTCGAGGTGGCACGGCACCCCGGCGTCGCGCAGCCGCTCCGCGTAGGTCAGGTCCTCGTTGTAGAACAGGTCCAGGGTGCCGATGCCGATCCACGCCGGAGCCAGCCCGCTCAGGTCGGCCAACCAGCCATTCTGAACGTAGAGCGGCACGTTGTTCGCCATGAAGACATCAGGCAGTTCGCCTTTCGCGGCGTATGAGGTCAGAACGGCATCCCAACCACCCTCGGCGGACATATCCACAAATTCGACGGTGACGTGGGGGTTCGCGTCAATGTACGCCTGAACCAGTTGCCGTTGAAGGTTGTTTTCTTCTTCGGTGCCGACGTTCCAGTTGGCGTAGCGGAGGGTGACGGGTTCCATCGCCGGTTCGGCGGTGGGTTCGACGGGTTCAGCAGTCGGTTCTTCCGCCACGGGTTCCGCGGTGGGTTCTTCGGCGGCAGGTTCAGCGGTCGGTTCTTCAGCGACATGTTCGTCGGTATGCTCTTCGGCGACGGCTTCGGTGGCGGCAGGTTCTTCGGTTGCGGCGGGTTGACACCCGGTCAGGCTGGCTACAAGTAAAGCCATGATCAAAAAGATGATCAGTTTCATGTTGGTTTTCATTATGTTTGTCTCCTCGTGAAAAATTATTAATCGGATAGAAAAAACAGGGGTTAGATCATGTCCTTTCGATAAGCACCTCCTTTATCCCATCATTATTTTAACCAAATGCGTTTGTCCATCATTAAAAACCGGGATTAAATTCCCCGCAAGCATTTTCTCATCTACGCTGACAGACTTAACGCCTTTATTCACATGCTCGGGATTGGACACTTCAATCTGGTACCGGGCATTGCGGAAATTTCGAGTGACTTTAAACCCGTCCCAATCGGATGGAATGGACGGATCAACGAGCAAGCCATCTTCCTGGGGGCGGATGCCCAAAATCCAGTGCGTCGCCATCCGATGCAACCATTGGGACGACCCGGTGTACCATGTCCATCCGCCGCGCCCGTAATACTCGGAAAGTGGGCCATCAATATTTCCGGGCGTCGCATACGGTTCGGATTTGTAGGTGTCAATGTCCGCACTTCGATTCGGCGGGCAAATTTTTCGAAACGCTTCGTAGGCACGGTCCGGTTCACCGACAAGCGTGTACGCCCACACCGACCACGTCGCCGCGTGGGTGTACACCCCCCCGTTTTCCCGCAGGCCGGGCGCGTACCGGGTCACATATCCGACATCCGGGCGGGGTTTGGTGAAGGCCGGGTAATTCAACAGCGTGCCGTAGTCTTTCAATAAATATTTTGTGACCGAATCCATTGCGGTTTTCGCGCGGGTTTCGTCCGCCGCGCCGCTGATCACCGCCCAGTTATTGGGCATTAAAAAGATTTTGCCTTCATCGTTGTCCTTCGACCCCAACAACAGCCCGTCATCGGTGGTGGCTTGTAAATACCACTCCCCGTCCCACCCGTGTTTATTCAACGCGTCCTTCACACCCTCTCGAACGATTTCACACTTTTCGGCGAACGCCACATCCCCACGTTGGCGGGCAAGCGGGGTGAAGTTGCCAAGGATCATATACAAAAATTCGGCGACCCAAAAACTCTCCCCTTTCAACAGGGTCCCGACTGCGCTCAACCCGTCGTTCCAATCGTGATCGCCCATCAACGGCACCCCGCGCGGGGAAAACCGGGAGAAGGAGCGTTCGATGGCGCGTTTGCAGTGTTCGTAAAGGGATTCGGTGGGGCCATTCAAATACGGGACGGTTTCATCCAAGATGCTGGTATCGTTCGTTTCCTTTAAATACGCGTCGAGAATGAATGGCAACCACAACAAATCATCGGAGCAATTCGTCCGCGGCCCCCAACCCTTTATCGAAAACCACCAGTGGTACACATCCCCTTCAATAAACTGATTGGCGGCATGTAATAACAACTGTTTCTTCGCGTATTCCGGTTCGCTGACCAGGAAAATCTGGCTGTCCTGCAACTGATCTCGAAACCCAATCCCGGCGGACACCTGATAAAACGCCGATTTACCCCACAAGCGGCAGGAAATGGACTGGTATTTCAGCCAGTAGTTGGTCATAAAATTCAGGGCTTCATCTGGGGTTTCGACGTGTTCGGTGTCCACAAACCGTGCCCAAAAATCATGGACGCCCTGCAAAGCGGCTGAACTCTGTTCCACGCCCGTGTACCGGTCAATCAATTCCCCAACATCTTCCTTCCCATCTTCCGCCGCACCGAGCGTGAAAACGACCGTCTTGGTTTCTCCGGGTTCAAGAGTCACCTGGACCTGCAACGCGGCAATCGCATCCCCAAACCGCCCGGTGCGCCCCGAAAGTTGAGGGTCCACCATCGCGCGGGGTTTGTCATCATTTTGGTACAGCCCGATAAACGTTTCCTTGTCACAGTCAAACGACTTCAACGGTTCGCTGACCGCCATAAACGCGGTGAAAGGCCAATCCACATTGTTGTGCCGCCCTTTGTCATCCGCAAACCCCCACAAACACTTGCGTGCGTACACCGCCCTTTTTGCCACGTCCGCCGAGGTTTCGATAAACAACTTGTGAAACTCCCGGTGTTCATCGGGCGCAAACCCTAACAGCCACTCCACATAGGATGTGATGTCCAGTTCGCGGGTTTCATCGCTCAGGTTCGTCAATTGAAGTTGAAACACTTCCACCGGATCGTGGGCGGCGACAAACACCGTCAGTTCACTCGAAATGGCTTCAATTTTTTGAGTAAATTTGGAATATCCCAGCCCATGAACCACCGAAAAAGCCTCATACGCTCGCATGACCGGTTTATACGTGGCGGACCAAAACACCTTACGTTTTAAATCACGAATATAGAAATACTTCCCCCAGTTATCTTTGATTAAATCCTGAAACGAACGGGTAATCCGATTTTGCCCCGCATTCCCCCGCCAACTGTACCCGGACCCATTCTGGGACACCATCATGCCGTAATCGCCGTTGCTGATGATGTTCCCCCAGGGGCGGGGCGTGATCGGAGTTGTTATATGATATTCTCTGCCATCTTCGGAAAAATATCCATAAGGGTTTTCAAATTTTCTCATCTTGCCCTCTAAAAAAGTTCGTGTGGAATCGTGGTTTTGTTTTTCCATTCTCATCCATAAATGACTATCTCAAAAAGTGAAACGTTTCACTTTTGAGGGATAAAAAAAACGAAAATATCGTTTTTTTGTGCGAATGATGGGGTAAATGGTTTGTAAAGGA
>JABWBV010000691.1 GCA_013359445.1 Anaerolineales bacterium
TGGCTGTGTTGGTGGGACCCAATTGTGTGAGCGCGTGCGAGGCGTTTGGGTATATGTTGCAGCGTGAGGGGCGGGCGGTGGTCGTGGGGCACACGCCGAGTGCGGGCGCGTTCGGCGAGGTGGGGCAGGGGCAGTACGATTTGCCGGGTGATTATTCCATGCAGTTCCCCACCGGGCGGACGTTTACCCCGGAAGGTGCGCTTCTGCTCGAAGGCGTGGGCGTACTCCCGGACATTGTGGTGCCCGTGACGTATGAAAGCGCCTTGGGGCGGGTAGATGCGGTGTTGGACGCGGCGATTGAGGCGTTGACGGAGTGACCCGCGCCACCATCCCCCCCTTCCCCTTTGCTCAAGCCTTTAACGATGCCCGGTTGGACGACATCCGCCAGGAAACGGTGCAGAATGCAACCGACCTGATTATTGATTTCCGCGAAATCTGCCTCTCTTCGGAGACTGAACTGATCTGGCAAGACGGCGCATGGGCCGAGCATGTCCGGGGCGAAACCTGATCCGGTGCATTGGTTGACGTTGAAGGGGTTGGCTGTCCGCCCTTAACGAGATACAGCAGGGGATCAAGTATAATTTCTCTATGAGCACGCGCACCAAACGCCTCCTTCTCCCCCTTCTCATCCTTTCGGCCCTCCTCACCACCCTCCTCCTCTCCCGCGCCGCCCCAATCAGCAATCCCCAATCCGCAATCGGCAATTCCCCTAACCTCCTCCCTTTCACCCCTCCCGGCTGGCCTGCCCCTCTTATCCCCTCCACCTTCCCCGAAACCCACGAAACCGACACCCTCTACGCCGGACTAGGCATCGAAACCTACATCGATTGGGGCATCGTCAACGCTTCCGACACCCCTGTCACCGTCCCCACCACCACCTGTATCACCCTTGACGGCGACCCCGCCCTCAGCCAGGTCACCGCTTCCTACGCCGCCAACCACCTCGAAACCTTCGAAGACTACGCATACGCCGTCCCCGAACCCGGCACCTTCACCCTCACCGTCATCGCCGACTGCACCAACGCCGTCGCCGAAAGTGACGAAACCGACAACACCTACCAGGCCACCTTCACCTGGAACCCCTACATCAGCCTCATCATCAGCGACGAACACGGCTTCGACAAATGTGACATCGCCACCACCAGCCAGATGAACACCTGGTGGGGTGACAGCCCCTACTTCTACGCCAACATCTACATCGGCGGCATCGCCCGTGCCTGCCCCAACACCGGCCTCAACGCCGCCTGGGTGCGGAACGTCGTCGAACGCGGCTGGAACCTCATCCCTACCTGGGTCGGCCCGCAAGCCCCCTGCTCCCCCTTCACCCATCGCTTTAGCCCCAACCCCGGCACCGCCCGTGAACAAGGCCGCCGCGAAGCCGACGCCGCCTATCAAGTCGCCGCCGAACTCGGCCTCACCCCGCCGGGCTCGCCCACCATCCTCTACTACGACCTCGAAGCCTACCCCAACCAACCCCTCTGCCGCGAAGCCGCCGGACAATTCCTCTCCGGCTGGACCGACCGCCTCCATGAACTCGGCCAACAATCCGGCATCTACGGCGCGGGCTGTGGCTCCTACCCCATCGATTGGCCCACCCTACCCGCCCCCCCCGACGCCGTTTGGCTTGCCCACTGGATCTTCAGCGCCTACAACCCCTCCGCCACCGTCTGGAACGTCGCCTGCACCCCCAACACCCTTTGGGACAACCACGAACGCATCCGCCAATACGCGGGCGGCCACAACGAAACCTACGGCGGTGTCACCTTCAACATCGACAGCAACATCGCCGATGGCCCCGTTGTCGGGATCAATCCCAGTTTGCAAGCGGAACAACCTGCCCCCCTTGCAATTCAAGCTTTCCAACTCCTCGCTCCCGATCAAGGCTGGATCATTCAAAATGGCAATCTTTTCTGGAAAAATCCCGGCGATTCCTGGAAAAATATTACCCCCCCGAACACCCTCCCCCTCGCCGCCACCTTCCTGAAGCCCACCGCCGGGTGGATTGCGAATACTGTTTCCGCGGGGGATCAGATATCCGTCAACATCCTCCGCACCCCCGACCAGGGCCAAACCTGGCAGTCCGCCGGAACCATTCCCCTCCACACCCCCGACGCTCCCGGTCAACTCTGGCTGTCCTTCCTCGATGAACAAACCGGATGGCTCACCCTTCAACGCCCCTCCAGCAGTAACTTCAGCCTCGGAAACCTTTACCGCACCCTTGACGGCGGCCAAACCTGGGAAGAATTTTCCCTGCCCTTCGCCGCGCCCGTCTCTTTCATGGACGCCCAAACCGGCTGGATCGCCGGGGGCGTGAACCAGGACGAACTTCACGTCACCCACGACGGTGGCGCGACCTGGAACGCGATTACCCCAGCCAACGCCCGCGCGTGGTACACCCTCCCGACCTTCGTCAACGGCGTAGGCTTCCTCGCCGCCACCCTCCCCGACGAAACGACCCCCCGCGTCGCCCTCTTCACCAGTCCCGATCAGGGCCAAACCTGGCAACCCCTTGCAGAAATCCCCCTCTCCAATCTTCCCACCGCCCCGCTCCCCATCTCCATCCTCACCGCCACCACCTGGCTGATCGCCGACCCCGCCACCAACACCCTCCTCACCACCAACGACGCCGGAAAAACCTTCACCTCAACGACCCTCCCTGCCCCGCCGGTAGCCCTGCAAGCCCTCACCCCCGCATCCAGTTGGGTGCTCACCCTCTCCACCACCTGCACCGGCACCAAAGGCACCCCCGATTTTTCCTGCCTGGCGCAGCAAACGCTCCTTGAAACTGCAAACGGAACGGATTGGGAAACCATTTCCCCGTGAACCATCACCCTACAAAAAGGAAGCAGTGCATTCGTGTGGAGGAAGCACTGCTTTGTATAAATGAAGCCCGGCTTCGTTTTCGTAGACTATATAGGATTAGTAGATCGAAATGCAGTTTGTCGTAGGGGCTTCAGCCCCAAGAAAATGCGCTGAAGCGCACACTACAAACCTTTGATTTCGATCTACTGAGTGTCCCATTTCAAGACGTGCATCTCTGTATACTTGTATACCCTCTCTACCCTCTTTACCTTATCTACCCTCTTTACCTTATCTACCCTATCTACCCTATTTACCCTCTCTCCCTCTCTCCCCCTCTCCCCCTCTACAACAACACCGTCGTCAACGCCAGCAACACCCCGCCGGCCACCACACTTCCCAACTGCCCGGCAGTGTTCGCCC
>JABWBV010000692.1 GCA_013359445.1 Anaerolineales bacterium
CCCCCATCACCAGCGCCAGATGCTCCTTGTCGTCGGCATCATTTTCATACAAACAAAGATGAAATTCCCCGGGACCTGTCGGAATCCGGGCCTTTACCTTTTTTAAAACTGTCATCGCTCGCCTTCCAGATTAGAAATATCCAACCGGGGACTAAACACCCCGGCAAAAAACAAACCCAAACCGCCAAACGCCACATCGCGGGCGCGAATAATCAAACTTAATCCCACCCCCACTGCCGGGTTCACCCCCAACGCTTCCATCACCAACACCTGCCCGGCTTCCAACGTCCCCAATGCGCCAGGCGTGGGAAACAGGTTCGCAATCCGGGCCGCGGTAATCACCGTGATCACCTGTGCCAAAGTCAGGGTAGTCCCCAAAAACCGGAGCGCCAGCCAAAACTCAGCCACCAATCCCACCCAAACCAGCCCGGAAAAAATTACCGCGAGGAAAAACGCGCGCGGATGTCGCCTGCCAAACGTGCCCACCTGCCCCTCCGCCTCCCGCGCCACACGCGCGGTGGACGTTAACCACCCCACGCGGGGGCGTCGGGCCGCGAGGCGAGCCACCCAGCCGGTCAGCGGCGTGCCCCCCCGCCAAATCCAGATCAAATACCCCAGCGGCGCGGCCAACAAAACGAGCGACATCAAAACGATTGCCGCCCCCTGCCCCCCGCCAATCAGCCCCCCATTCAACACGATAAACACCCCCAACACCAAAAAAGTAAAATTCGCCAAGAGATCGAGCAATTTATCCATCCCCAACGAGGCCAATGCCACCGTGCCCGGGACCCCGTGCCGTTGCTGGGGCAAAAACACCTGCCAGGGTTCACCGCCCACGTGCGGGCCAGGGGTGAAATACGCCACACTAAACGCCGCCAACCGGTAAGCCGCCAAAGTAAGATAAGGAATGCGATAGCCTTGCGCCCGTAAAATCAGCCACCACCGCGCGCTGAGGGCAAGCATCAAAAACGTATTGGCTCCGGCAATCGCCAGAATTTGCCCAAACGTTAACTGTCCCAATGTAAGGGCAATCTCCCCAAAGGGCACCTCCTTCAATGCCCACCACAACAGGACAGGAATCAAAAGCCAGGGTAGGGCACGAAGGAAGAAACGGAGAAAAGGAGGCATAGCGCGTGGGGGTTTAGACATGAGGAATCGGGAGCGTTCAGCATTAGGTCATCAGTATTCTGTATTTGCAGAGATTTGGCAACTGTCTTTCGATAGGTTTTTGAGAATGGCTTTCGTAATGGGCGGTAAACGGATTACCGCGCACCGTTCACCGCCGTTTCCCGATCCCCCGGCCTGTGATAAATCAATCGCTCTTCAAAAGGCCAGAGCGAATAAGCGCCTGTGCCCAGGAAGATTATTGAAATATACGCAACAATCAGCATAAGTTGATCTATCGTCAATGGGGCCAAAACTTGATTGACCCCTACCAAAATCACTGCCCCAATCGCGACCGTGCGCGGCCAGATGCCCAGCGCCAGAAGGATGGTCGCGGCCAGTTCGAGGGAGGCCAGCCATTGCAGGTGAGGAATTTGCAGATGCCGCGTGAGGGCGGGCACGATGAGCGTCAACGCCACCCCGCGCGGCACGAGCGGAAGCCAACGCAGGACGAAGTGTTTCAAGTTCGGGAAACGGTTCCCCGCGTCCGCGGAAATCATCCCGCTAACATAGCCCCAATCCCAGAGAAAGCCCACTGCGAACGGAATCCCAAACACCGCGGCGGCCAGGTGCGTGCCAGGGGGCAAAAACGGGGGCAGGAGAATGACAAAGATAAAGCCCATTTTGAGCGCGGCAAACCCCCGGCGGCGCACACTGTACGGCATCTCATACACGGGCAGGCCGCGCCGTGTGCGAAACCAAATCCCTGCGAGGAACAGGTACCGCGCCAAACCAATGGGCAAATACCACCAGGGAATGGTGCCGTATTGCACCGCCAAAAAGCTCGCCGCCAGCACACCAACCGAGTCGAGGGTCATATCCAGCCATTCGCCCAGGCGGGTGACATGGTTGGTAATGCGGGCAAAGTAACCATCCACGTAATCGGGCAGGGCGGCGAGGGTGTAGAGCAGGCCGGGAACCCACGCCCGCCAGTCGTTCAGACTCCCCGCGCCGGGCCGGGGTTGGAATAGAAAACCCACCAACGCCATCATCAGCACGCCCCGCACGAGCGAGAGGGTGTTCCCCCAGCCAAAGGTGGGCAGGATTTCGGTTTCGTCGGGGCGATGGTTTTGGGGAAGGTTGCGCCAAAGGCCGATCAGCAAGTAGGCATAGGCCAACGCGCTGAACAACGCCCAGCGAAAGGGCACAACAGGTTGGTACCATATGCTTTGCGCCAACCGGTAGCCCGCCCCAAGGCACACCAGCACAAAAACGGCAAAAAGCCCCCACCGGATGCGGAGCAAGCGGAGCGGAGACCGAAGATTCGACGCGGGGGTTAACGAACGGGGGGAGGACATGGAGCGGATTTTACCAGTTTGAGAGGCGTTAATCGAATGATCATCCAACAAACGCTTGAAATCAAAATATCGTGCTACCCGGAACACTACATACCCAAATCGGTAAAACCCTAATTATTCTTGCTCGCACAGGGACAACTCAAAAAAAATGGATAGAAGTCGGCAACAGAAATTAATCGAACGATCATCTCGAAGGTGTGGACAGGGAAAAATCGTATGGGTATACTTTGCATATGTCTGTACGCATGTCTCGCCGTGACTTTCTTAAACTTAGCGCCCTTTCTGGGTTTGTGCCGTGGGGGGCACTGTGGCCGAGCGGGGGGACGTTTAGCAAACCCCTGCCTCCGGAAGATAAGGTGGCGGTTGAGCCTTTAAAGATTGTGCGGGTCGCGATAAAACAGGATGAAGTCCGCGCCGCCCCTTCGTTGGATGCGCGAATTATGACTCTGCGAAAGCGCGATGAGATGGTCAAGGTGTTTGATGAATTTATCGCCGATGGCCCCGCGCATAACCCACGCTGGTATCGGGTGATTGGCGGGTTTATGCACACCGCGCACCTCGCGCCGGTGGATACCGTGCTCAACCCGGTCATTCAGGACATCCGCCCGGAGGGGCAGGTGTTTCGGGTAACCGTGCCGTACACACAATCCTGGTACTTCAGCAAATTAGAGGGGTGGATTCCAATGTACCGGCTGTATTACCACTCCAATCATTGGATTAAACGCTTGGACGCTGGCCCCACCGGCGATCCCATGTATGT
>JABWBV010000080.1 GCA_013359445.1 Anaerolineales bacterium
GAGGTGGATGTCATGGTTGGTCATGGGGGAGTCCTTGGGGTAAATAGAGTATATACAAGGTAAATAAGGTAGTTTGGGTAAATAGGGTAGATATGGTTGTCGGAGGGGGCACCTTGTCTACCATCTTTACTTTATTTACCCTTTCACCCTTTTCCGTTACTCACTATCTTCAAACGATAACGCGGGCGGCTCCGGTTTTTCGGGTTTGGAAGGTTTCGATTTCCCTTTTTCAGGGGCATTGCCGACCGCTTCGGGCATCAAGCCTTCGACGGGGATGGGCTGGTCCGAGGGGGTGAAGACGAGACGGTCGCCTTCTTTGTCTACGTCTGCGTACACCGTTTTGCCGCCGGAGAACTGCCCGGTCAGCAGTTGGATGGAGAGCGGGCTTTCCAGGTATTTTTGGAGGGCACGTTTGAGGGGGCGCGCGCCAAAGGCAGGGTCAAACCCCTTTCCGGCGATCCAATCCCGCGCGGCCGGGCTGAGTTCTACGATCAAGTGGTGATCGCTCAGGCGTTCTTGCACTTCTTTCATTTGCAGGTCAACAATCTTGTGCATTTCCTCGCGGGAGAGCGGGGAGAAGGTGATGATTTCGTCGATCCGGTTCAGGAATTCGGGGCGGAACGCGCCTTTTAACGCTTTCTGAATTTTTTCTTCAGCCTGCCTTTCTTCGTCGGCGCCGCTGGAGGGGGTCAAAAAGCCAAGACTGCCCGATTTGCGGACGTATTCTGTGCCAAGATTGCTGGTCATGATCAGGACGGTGTTGCGGAAATCTACCATGCGTCCCTGCCCATCGGTCAAACGCCCGTCGTCGAGGATTTGCAGGAGGGCGTTCCACACTTCGGGGTGGGCTTTTTCAATTTCGTCGAACAGGACGACGCGGTAGGGGCGACGGCGGACGGCCTCGGTCAGTTGGCCACCTTCTTCGTAGCCGATGTAGCCCGGAGGGGCACCAAACAGCCGGGATACGGTGTGCTGTTCGCGGTATTCGCTCATATCCAGCCGGACGAGGGCATCTTCGTCGTCGAACATGAATTCGGCGAGGGCTTTGGCGAGTTCGGTTTTGCCGACCCCGGACGGGCCAATGAAGATGAACGAGCCAATCGGGCGGCGGGGGTCTTTTAGCCCGGAACGGGCACGGCGAATGGCGTCGGAGATGGCGTGGATGGCTTCTTCCTGGCCGATGATACGCTCGTGGAGGCGTTCTTCCATTTGGAGGAGTTTTTCGGCCTCGGTTTCGAGCATTTGGGTGAGGGGGATGCCGGTCCACTGGGCGATCACTTCGGCGATGTCGTTGTAGTCTACGACTTCATCGAGTTGGTGTTCAACTTCCCACTGGTCACGGCGGGCTTTGAATTCTTCTTCGAGGCGGAGGCGTTCGGCTTTTTTGATGGCGGCGCGTTCGTAGTCACGTTCCTGCCCGGCCTGTTCTTCTTCGGCGGTGAGGCGATCGACGTCGGTTTTCATCGCTTTCAGTTCGGGGGGGAGGGAGTAGAGGGCGACGCGAATTTTTGCGGCGGCTTCGTCCATCAGGTCAATGGCTTTGTCGGGCAGGCGGCGATCGGTGACGTAGCGTGCGGAGAGGCGGGCGGCCCCGTCCATGGCGGCGTCGGAGAAGCGGACTTTGTGGTGGGCTTCATAGCGGTCGCGCAGACCGTGGAGCATTTTGATGGTGTCTTCGATGCTGGGTTCTTCGACAAAGACGGGGGCGAACCGACGTTCGAGGGCGGCGTCTTTTTCGATGTATTTGTGATATTCGTCCATCGTGGTGGCCCCGACGCATTGCAGTTCGCCCCGTGCGAGGGCGGGTTTGAGCATGTTGGAGGCGTCCATGGCCCCAGAGGCCGCGCCTGCCCCGACGACGGTGTGGAGTTCGTCAATAAACAGAATGACTTCCCCCTCGGCCCGTTGAATTTCTTCGATGGCCGCCTTCAACCGCTCTTCAAACTCGCCGCGGAACCGGGACCCGGCGATCATCGCGCCCAGGTCGAGGGAGATGACGCGTTTGCCGCTCAGGATTTCGGGCACATCGTTGGTGGCGATCTTTTGCGCCAGCCCTTCGACGATGGCGGTTTTGCCGACGCCCGCTTCCCCGATCAGGACGGGGTTGTTTTTGGTGCGGCGGGAGAGGACCTGGATGACGCGGAGGATTTCGGCGTCGCGGCCAATGACGGGGTCGAGTTTGCCCTCGCGGGCGGTGGCGGTGAGGTCGCGGGAAAATTTGGAGAGGACGCGGTAACGCGATTCGGATTGGGGGTCAGTGACGCGTTGCCCACTGCGGATTTGGGTAATCGCTTCGAGGACACGATCCCGCGTGACCCCGGCGCCTTCCATCAACCGCGCGGCGGGGGTACTGCGTTCGGTGAGGATGGCGAGGAAGATGTGTTCGGTGGAGATGTATTCGTCTTTGAGGCGGTTGGCTTCTTCGTTGGCGACGTCAATGATGTGTTTGACGCGTGGGGTGATAAAGATTTGCCCGGCGCCGCCGCCGAAGATGTTAGCTTTGGGGGTGGTGCGGAGGATGTAATCCAGCCGTTCCATGAGGGCCTGGGTGGAGACGTTGAGATTTTCCAGAATTTGTGGGACGACCCCCTGCGGCTGTTCGAGTAGGGCGAGTAGGATATGCTCGGTATCTATCTGGTTGTGTTTGTAGCGCTGGATGATTTCGGCCGCGCGCTGGGCGGCTTCTTGCGCTCTTTCTGTAAAGCGGTCAAATCGCATCATGGGGTTGGGTTCCTTGTCCGAAAAACCGAGTTTTTTCCTTGAAAGCGGGGGATGCGTGCTCGGAGGGGCTCCTAAAAAACAAGGTGATTTCGCTGGGATGGCAAAAACTCGGTTTTTCGCGGTGAGTATTGCGTTTTCAGTTTTTTTTCCAACGGAAACGCCATACGGGTCAATGGGCAAAATTATATCATCTGGGGAATTAACGGGACGAAGGTGATGCGTTAGAAATGTGTAAACGGGGAGGATGGCGAAAAGAGTCGTGTAGGGCTTAAGCCCAATAGCGGAGGGAGGGGAGAAGGGGATGAGTAATAAGGAGATTGCCGTCATCCTGGGGCGGAGACTAAAGACTGTAAAAGCGCTTCTCGAGCATATTTTTAAAAAACTGGGGGCCAATAACCGGATGGCCGTGTGTCGTCTGGCGCGCGAGAAGGGATGGCTTTAGAACACACTTCAGCGAACCGGGATTCATGCTCTTTGCTGATCAAGGTGTTGGGGTCACTGTTTCTGTTTTTGCGGAGATGGGCGTACTGTTCGGGATAATAATTTCCGTGGGCGCAAGCGTTTCCGTCGGCACCGGGGTGTAAATCAGCAAATACACCTGCGGCACCCACCCGATCCGGCCCTCGGCATCCATCACTTCGACCCACACCAGGCCATTTACCACCTCCACTCCGTACAAAACCGTGAGCGGCTCGCCCGGAATCAACGTGGCAATCGCCGGACCGTCGGGGGATTGGCGAAGTTGCAGGCCAGGGAAAAAATTAGCAATCACTTCCCCGGAGGAAGGGGTGGGGGTGAAGGTTGCGGTGGGCGTCGGGGTCGCGGTGGGGGTGTTGGTGGGCGTCTCCGTGGGGGTCGCGGTGGGGAGGACGGTGGGGGTGAAGGTGCTAGTGAGGGTAGGGCTGGGGCCGGGGGTGCTGGTGGGCGTCTCCGTAGGGGTGCGCGAGGGGGTCAAGGGGGGCGAAAAGGTCGGCGGAATACGCGGGTCAAGGGAAAACGCCTGGATCTGGTTCAGTGTTAATTCCACCGGGCGTTGCAATTGGACGGAAATATCATTTTGCAGGGCAACGGTATCTTCGTAAACAAACAGCGAAGGGGTGCGAAGGGTAATGACGATAAAAAGCGCGTCACCACTGTGTTGGGTTTTGATATTCACGAGTTCGGCATTCCGCCGCGTCACTTCTTCCGTCACCACTGCATTGATCTGCCGGTTTTCCGTGGCATTCTGGACAAATTGCACACTGAAATAGGTCAGGGGCACAAGCAACATCGCGGTCAACAGGCCAGAAATCACGAGCGGTTGGCGCGGATGTGGTTGGTCGGCGGCCACACGACGCGGGCTAAATCCTAAACCCGAAAAAACGAGCGTGGACGAAAAGGCAATCGTGACCGCGTTGGTTATAAACAACAGAAACGCGCCCCCCGCCACATCCCAGCGTCCCAGGGCAATGCCGATCCCCACCGTACACAACGGGGGCATGAGCGCGGTCGCAATCGCTACCCCTGGCAAGGCCGCGGAAATATTGGGCATCGCCCGCGCAAACGCGGCCGCCAGCCCCCCTGCCAGCGCAATGATCAAATCCACCGGGCCGGGTTGCGTCCGGGCGAGCACTTCGGCAGGCAAGGCATCCACTTGAAAATAGAAAAAAGGGAGTTGGATATTGAGCCAGGTAAAGGAGAAAGAAAGCAAAACGGCCAGCCCTGCCCCCAACGCCAACCCAATCCCCGCTTTTCGGAGCATGTTCGCATCCCCAATCAGCGATGAAAACCCCAGCCCAATAATCGGCGACATCAGCGGGGCCACTAACATCGCACCGATGATGACAGCAGGCGAGTCCACCAACAAACCCTCGGTCGCAATCACACACGAGAGCAAAACCAGCAGATAAAAGCCAAAGTCGGGGGAGGCTTCGAGACGGAGGTTTTTTTGCACATCGGCACGCCGTTCATCCGTGATCAAATTGGCAAGGCGTTCCGAGATTTCATGAAAAACCAAACGCATCCGAAATTTAGCCTCCTGTTCCCTGCACAGTCGCCCTCACCGCCTCACACCGCCCACAATCTGGCAACTCACACAACAACGCTTGCGGATCATCCTCGATCAACGTCTTCGCCACCTCAATCATCGACATGAGTGGCAACGCCTGAATCACCGCCTCCCCCACCCGCTGTTCCCGCGTCAAATGATGGACATGCGGCACAATCCCCTCGAACCCATCCGAACACCCCGGAAACCCCGGGCATTCGTAAATCCCCGCCGGCGTCAACGCCCATCGCACGAACTGCTTCCGCCGGGCGAGCTTTTCCGCATAATGCAAACTGGTATTGACCGTGTGATCCACCCCCAACAACAGCACCCACCCCCCCTCATCTGCCAGCACCCGGATTGGGGCGAGCGGCTCCGCCAACGTTTGGGCGGCCAGCGCGTCATCCACCTCCACCCCCGCGAAAGACAAGATCGGGTGCATCGAACGTTTCGCTTTCGGATGTTGGCGCAACGTGTCGGGGATGATCCCAATCGTCGCGTCGGCGGGCATGTTGGGGCGAAAAAACTGCGCCATGCGATTGGCATTTTCCCCGCTCCCGTACACGATCCCGTTATTTTCCAGGCCGGTTTCGGGCGTGATCATCGTTTTGTACGTAAACGTGGGGGCCATCACCCCGCCGAACACGTTCACCAACGCCCCCACCACCGTCTCCGCCCCCCCGCGCACCTGTCCAAACGCGCGCAATGAAGCATGGACGATCACAGGGCTACCAGTAGGCACGCCCAGGCGAGAAAAGGCTGGGATGAGGTCGCGGAAGGAGAGCATGTTCAATGGTCAATTGTGAATAGTCAATTGCCAATTATTAATTCATTGAGGATTGATCGTTGAGCATTAATCATTGACCATTATTCCCCTTTCCACTCCGCCTGCCGTTTCTCAGCAAACGCGCGCATCCCTTCTTTTTGATCCTCGGAGGCAAAGAGATAGTAGAAAGCGCGGCGTTCGTCTTTCAGCCCGTCGGCGAGGAAGGATTCAAAAGCGTGATTGACCGCTTCTTTACCGAATTGGACGGCAAGCGGGGCACGAGCGGCGATTTCGTTGGCGAAGGCAAGGGCTTCTTCGAGATAACGTTCGACGGGCACAATCCGGTTGACCAGCCCGAACTGGAGCGCTTCCTGGGCCGAAAGGGTGCGGTTGTTCAACACCATTTCCATCGCAAGCGCCTTCCCGACCGCCCGCGTCAGACGTTGCGTGCCCCCCGCGCCGGGAATCACGCCCAAATTGATCTCCGGTTGCCCGAATTTGGCCGATTCCGACGCGACGATCATATCGCACGACATCGCCAGTTCGTTCCCGCCGCCCAAACACCACCCCGAAACAGCGGCGATGACGGGCTTTTTGATCTGCATGATCCGGTCAAACGGGGCGATGTGATCCTTGCGAAGAATGCTGACCGGGGTTTCGTCCATCATTTCTTTGATGTCTGCCCCCGCGGCAAACGCGCGTTCATCGCCGGTGAGGACCACCGCACCAATGGCGGGGTCGGCGTCGAACGCGGCGAGGGCGTCCATGAGTTCTTTGATCAGGGTGTTGTTAAGGGCGTTGAGCGCCTTGGGCCGGTTCAGGCGGATGAGGCCCGTGCGGCCATGAGTTTCGGTGAGGATGGTGGTGTAGGGGGACATGGGGACTCCGTGCATCATAAGAATGCTAAGACATCTCGGATGCGTAAAACTAATTTTCCAGGTTGTAATGGGGTAACAGAAGGATGTCCGGGTTGGTAATGGCGCACGTTAAATGTAACCAACCACGGGCTTTGAGATTGGATTGTGGCAACGAGAATCGGCAAATCTTTTGGATCAGCCAATCCTGCAAAGGGTTGAAGGTCCGTTGAACTTGGGTTGTCAACGACTTTTAAACAGCGGTTCACAAGCACTTGAAAAGAAGGTAAAGCACGGGGAATTTTCGCCAATAGATTTCGCTCACACTCGGTGATAACTTGTTGGCTGGTCAAGCCTTCAATCAACGTGATTTCGGCCATCCGCAAGAGCACCAAACTGGCACTATGCTCAGACGGACTGACCGCACCCACGATGAGCGCATTCGCATCAAAAAAAACGCGGGGTTTATTCGGACTGGGCGGAAGCATCATTTTCAGTGTGGTAGTGTTCGCGTTGTTCGCGAAGGCTTTGAAGTAAGTCTTCGGTACTCAGCCCTGCTTCCAGGCGGGCTTGTTCAATTTCACGAGCCAGTTCGGGGACGATTGGTATCATAGGGGTCAGCACAAAAATCCCATCCAAATCTATGACGCGATACGTATCCCCATCTTTGATATTGTATTTGGTGCGCAAATTGGAAGGGAAAGTAAATACGCCTCGTTGGCGCACTTGAATCGTTGCATTCATCACAAAACTCCTTTCTGCAACACACAAATTGCAGATTTTCTGCAATGATTATACCTGACCCGACGCATTTTCAATCATGTGCATGATCTGAAGCAGGTCTTGAGAAACTTCTGCCCCAAGTTGAACGCAATGAACCCGCACCCCCACCCCCTCCAACTCCTTCTCCGCCGCCCGCACCATTCCCTCCACCCCGGCTTGGGTCGCGGCATAGGCAGAGTGCCCGGCCCCGTCATCCGGCTGGAGCAGGTGGATGATCGTGCCCCCGCCGCGCGCCCGCATGGTCCGCCCCACGACCTGGGTGAGGAGAAACGCCCCGGTCAGGTTCACATCGAGGACGCGGCGCCAGTCCCATTCGTCCATATCGAGTAGGGGCATGGTGGGCATCACGCGGGTGTTGTTGATGAGGCGGGCCGGGAAGCCCCACGCATCTTCGAGGTCGTTGAGGATGGTTTGCAGGGCCAGCTTTTGGGCAATGTCCGCGTGGTGGGCATGGGCGATGCCGCCGGATTGGGTGATCTCCTGTACGATTTGATCGAGCACGAACGGGTTCAGATCATTGATGGCGACGCGCCATCCCCGCGCGGCCAGGGTACGGGCAAGTTCCAGGCCAGGGGTGCGCGTGGCTCCGGTAATCAATGCAATTTTGGATGAGTGTTCAGTTCCCATAAATTCCTTTTAAGTTCCGACAAATTCCTACGCCTCTCCTCCCACCAATCGGACCAATTCCGCCCCCGTCACCCGTAAAATCTCGCGCGGATGAATCCGCACGAGCGCGTTACCTGCGCCGCCGCCCGCATAAACTTCTTCATATTGCAAAACGCCCGGATCGAGCAGGGTGAGGAGGGGTCGCGGATGCCCGAACGGGGGCACTGCACCGGCGGGGTAACCGGTGAACCGCAAAACCGTTTCCGCATCGGCGAGTTTGACGCGCTTGCGGCCCACCTGAAAGCGGTCGGCGATGGGGCGGCGTTCGATGTGGGCGAGGCCGTAGGCTACGGCGAGGACGGGGGAGTCTTCTATTAAAAAGAGGACGGATTTGACGATCTGATCGGGATGCGCGCCCACGGCCTGAGCCGCAGTTTCCACGGTAGGGGTGGGCACGGTCAGGTGCAGGATTTCGCCCGCGAGGGCGTGCGTGTGGAGGTAGGTTTGCAGGTCAGCGGGGGTGAGCATGGGGGAAGAGTAATGAGTGATAAGTAAAGGAAGGGTTGACAGGTATTTGGGGGAATGCCCATAAATTCCTACCACTTCCCATGAGTTCCAATAAGTTCCTACAAAAGGCCCCGCGCTCAGTTCCCCTCAGGAGCGGGAGGGGGGGCATATCGGGTGGGGTCATCTTCGAGATGATCGGCAAACAGGAGGGTGATGTGTCCGCCGGTGATTAATTGGAGGGTTTGACCGGCTTGCCCACCCAGAGGGGAGGCGAGGGCTTGCCGGGCGGCCTCGGGGGAGTCAAAGTAGAGTTCGTGGATGAGGCTGAAGGGGTGTTCGCCAAACATGTGGGCGGTGACGCGGCTGGTGGTTTCTCGACGCAGGCCTGGGAGACGGGCCGAGAGGCTGATAAATTCGGGCCAGGCCATCTCAAATTGGGCTTCGTTGGCAGGTGGGGGGATGAGGATGATCAGTTTGTGCATTTTTTTCACTCGGAAACTTGGGCGGGTGAAGCAGGAGGTTTTCCTGAAGCTTGACAGCGAGCGGTTTTTTGAAAGTGAGGGGTATTATACCGAAGGTCAGGTTTTGAGGTTTGTCCCGTTTTTGAGGAAACAGGGTGCAGGGGAAGTTTTATCATCAACCCGGTGGGTCTGCCAAACAGAGCGGCTAAAAAACCCTTTAGAGATGGGCTTATGAGTTGGTCAAAATGATGGTACTATTGTAGAAATTAATCTCTCAAACAAAGAAAAAACATATGGCCACTCTTGAACTGTCTGTTTTTAACCATGGGGAAGAAGCCCTTGCGCCTTTGCGTAAAATGGTCGCGCAATTCGAAAAAGAAGAGCGCATTCGAACAAACTTGACCGTGCTTCCCTGGCAGGGGGGATGGGCACGCATGGTGAACGTGGCGCTATATGGCGAGGGCTTTGATATTTCGGAGATCGGCTCAACCTGGGTGGGAGATTTTGTCAAAATGGAAGCCCTTAGCCCGTTCAGCGCGGGGGAATTGCGGAGCATTGGCAATGAGAATGATTTTTTGCCCGCCAGTTGGACCAGTTGCACAACAAAAACTTTTGATGATCTGACCCTTACCTGGGCCATTCCCTGGACGGCAGATACACGGGTGCTCTATTATCGCCGTGACCTGTTGGAAAAGGCGGGCATCAAGGAAAAGACGGCGTTTGAAAGTCCCACCGCGCTGGAAAACACCCTCCAAAGCCTCAAAGAAAGTGGCGTTGAAATTCCCCTCGTTCTCCCCGTAGAACGTTCTCGCCAAAACGTTCACAACCTCGCCTCCTACGTGTGGGGGGCCGGGGGAACCTTCCTCTCCCCGGACGGAAAAAAGATCACGTTTGCCAGTCCCGAGGCCCTGGCCGGGATGAAAACCTTTTTCCGGTTGGGACGCTATCTGGCTCCCCAAGTTCAGAATTTAGAAGAAGGGGCTTCTGAAAACCACTTCACCGGCGGACATTCTGCAATCACCATTTCAGGCACGTGGGTCCCAACCCAAGTGGTTTCCCCCGAAGTCTTTCAAAAAGTAAGCACAGCCAGTGTGCCCGGCGTCCCCTGGGTGGGCGGGTCAAACTTTGCGATTTGGAAAAACTGCCGGTACAAACGAGAAGCCGTCCGCCTGATTCAATATTTGACCCGTGGCCCCCTGAGCCAAACGGTCTACCCCTTCGCCGGATTGCCCACCCGCCTGAGCGATCTGGACGCCCCCCTCTACACCACAGACCCGCACTGGCGGGTCATGCGCGAAGCTCTGCTCAAAGGGCGCGCCTTTCCCAACGATCAATTATGGGGCCTGATCGAAAGCCGCCTGACCGAAATTCTGCCGCTCATTTGGCAAAACATCTTCGCGCATCCCCAAACCCCCATCGAAACCATCCTCGAACAATTTATCCCCCCCTTAGCCCACCGACTATCCTTAACCCTCAACGCCAGAAATTAACATGACACCCCAGGGGAATGGGAAATTTTCACGCTTAACCTGTTTCCCCTCAACTTTCTCTAAGGAGCTTTTATGACTTCAAAACTCACCTTCCCCACAGGCTTTCTGTGGGGAGCCGCCACCGCCTCGTATCAAATCGAAGGCGGCTGGAACGAAGACGGCAAAGGCGAATCCATCTGGGATCGCTTCTCCCACACTCCCGACAAAGTCAAAAACGGCGATACCGGAGATGTCGCCTGCGATCACTACCACCGCTGGCCCGAAGACATCGCCCTGATGAAAACCCTCGGCCTGCAATCCTACCGCTTTTCCATCGCCTGGCCGCGCATCCTCCCGACCGGACGGGGGACCGTGAACCCCGCGGGGTTGGACTTCTACTCCCGCCTGGTGGATGGTCTGCTCGACGCGGGCATCACCCCCTTTGTCACCCTCTACCACTGGGATTTGCCCCAGGCCCTCCAAGACGAAGGGGGCTGGGAAGTCCGCTCTACCGCCGAAGCGTTTGTCGAATACACCGAGGCGATCAGCCGCCGTTTGGGCGACCGGGTCAAAAACTGGATCACCCACAACGAACCCGCCGTCGTCGCCTTCGTTGGAAACTGGATCGGGGAACATGCGCCGGGCAAAAAAGACCTGGACGCCGCACTCAAAATCAGCCACCACCTGCTCCTCTCGCACGGGTGGGCGGTCCCGGTCATCCGCCAAAACAGTCCGGGGGCAGAAGTGGGCATCACCCTCAACATCAACTACACCCAACCCGCCTCTCTCAGCCCCGCCGATTACACCGCCTACCGCGTGGGCGATGGCCTCTGGACCCGCTGGTTCGCCGACCCCGTGTTCGGGCGCGGGTACCCGCTCGATGTCCTGACCTCGGGCAAAAAATTCGGCCTGATTCAAGACGATCAAATGCCGTACGTCCTCCCCGGTGATCTGGACGCCATCGCCGTCCCCACAGATTTCATCGGCCTGAACTACTACAACCGCGGCCTCGCCCGCGCCGACGTGCCGGACAACGCTCCCCAAACTGTCTTCCAGGCCCCCAAAGACCCCGATCACTGGACGGAAATGGACTGGGAAATCTACCCCGATGGCTTATTCAACATCCTCATGCGCCTGCATGTCGAATACCAGGCCCCGAAAATCTACGTCACCGAAAACGGGGCGAGCTACTCCACCCCGCCCAACGACGAGGGCCGCGTGCCCGATCAGCGCCGCCTGAACTACCTGCGCAGTCACTTCGCCGCCGCACACAAAGCCATCGAATGTGGTGTTCCCCTGTCCGGGTACTTTGTCTGGTCGCTGATGGACAACTTCGAGTGGGCGTTTGGTTATGCCCAACGCTTCGGCATCGTTTGGGTAGATTTTGAAACCCAACAGCGTACCCCAAAGGACAGCGCCCTTTGGTATAAACAAGTTATCACAGACAACGGGTTCTAATTTTTTCGGGCATCCCGGAATCAACGGGATGAAAACCCGAATTTTTCAAAAGAAACACGCAAATTTTTTCTGCGTATAATGAAATGATAGTCTCCGGGAGATTTCCCGGAGACTATTTTTTTTCTCGCGGCCCTGCCATTGCGACAAACAGGATTTTTTATGCACCCCTTATTTTTTTTACCCCTTTTGAGAGATACAAACATCCTTCACAAAACATTGACATTATTATACACAGATGATACAAATAATATACAAACATTAATCATTGTTTATTTGAGGAGCCGCCTATGTCCACTGCCTATCTATCCTGGGAAGAGCAACTGCTGAACAAAGCACGCGTGGCTTTAATGCCCCAACATACTCACCCCCAAACCCACGATCAGACCATTCTGACCGAGGCTTACGAACACGCAGAAGGCATCATTCGCTGTCACAGCCGCACGTTCCACATGGCATCAGGTCTGCTCCCCAAAAACGAACGCCGCGCCGCCCGCGTCCTGTACGCGTTCTGCCGCATCAGTGACAACATCGTAGACAAAGGCTTAGGAGATCGAGGCAGAGCATTGGAAAACTGGAAACGTGCCAGCCTCTCCGACCACCCGCCCGCAGACAACCCCGTCCCCCTTGCCTGGGCAGACACCCGCGCGCGGTACCACATCCCCCGCCACTACGCCGAACAACTCCTCGAAGGCGTCGCCCTCGACCTCACCCAAACTCGCTACCAAACCTTCGACGAACTCGCTCACTACTGCTATGGCGTCGCCTCCACCGTCGGCCTGATGAGCATGCACATCATCGGCTTTGAAAGCGACGAAGCCATCCCCTACGCCATCAAACTCGGCGTCGCCCTCCAACTCACCAACATCCTCCGCGACGTTGCCGAAGACGCCGCCCTCGGCCGCATCTATCTGCCCCAGGAAGACCTCGCCCGCTTCGGCGTCAACGGCATCGCCGACTCCCCCGCCCTGCGCCAGCTCCTGCGCTTCGAAGCCGTCCGCGCCCGTGAACTCTTCACGCACGCCCGCGAACTCCCCGCCCACGTCCAACCGCGCACACGCCCCTGCCTGCGCGCCCTGCTCGGCATCTATGAGCGTTTGCTCGACCGCATCGAGGCCCGCCAGTATGACGTCTTCACCACGCGCATCCGTCTCAGCCGCACGGAAAAGTTGGCCGCGCTCAGCCGCGCTTTCATGACCTAGGGACCCGCTCTCCGGCCAATTCATTTTCTTTACAAAGGAACAAAGAATCCTCTTTACCCCCTTCGCGCCTCGTGCTACGTTTGGCTGGGCAGGGTGCTGGCTCGCACGAAACAACCCGTTGGCCGTTGCGGGGGAGCAGAGGATGCAACGGCTGGATCAGCCGGCGGGCGGCCGGCGGCGGCTCATTGGAGGGGTGTGCACGCCAAATTGGGGTGCGGCCATGTTGCGGTCCGAACTGCATGAGTTTCTCCGCGACAGCGCGGAGCCTGGGATAGCTATTACGGCTTCGGGGCAAGTCGATTTCCTCAATCCAGCCGCGGAACGTATCTTCCGGATTCCGGTCGCCGGTGCGGTTGCGATGGCCTGTCATGAAATCCTGCGCAATAAGGCCGGCTCCGAGGGCACGACTTGCCACGCGAACTGTCCGCTCCTGGAGAAGGTACTTTCCGGTGCACCCGTGCAGCCGTTCGACCTTGAGCTCGAAACATCACCTGGCATCAGGCACTGGTTCAGCATCTCCACACACCTCGTGCGCCTCGGACGGGACAGGCTGTGTGTCCATTTCCTCCGCGATGTCGATGTCTGCCGCCGACTGCGTACAGCCACACAGGCGCTTTTGGCGGAGGTGGCGGCTCTCAGTGGCTACCAATTGCAGGAGTCGCCAGGGTCTCCAGTTCGAGCCCCGTCTTCAAGCCTGACGCAGCAGGAGCGCGCCATCCTCGGCTGCCTCGCCAGAGGAGCCACAACAGAGGCGATCGCAGGCGACCTGAATATCAGCTCCGCCACGGTCCGCAACCACGTGCAGCATCTGCTGCGGAAGCTGGATGCGCACTCGCGCATGGAAGCGGTCATCCGCGCCATGCGGGAACGCCTGCTCTGAGCTGTCTTCCACTAATCAAAACCACAAAAAAATCAGGGGCGCGACGCTTCCTGCTGCGGCGATGAGGGGAGAAATCCGCCGGGCTGCTGCCGGCCGTTCTCTCTCCCACGGGAAGCTGCGCCCCCAATTCCGCTCCTACGCCCTGGCTGGCAACCGCAATCCTGCGCGGCTATCGGACCGTCGCCAAAACAATCAGGCGCGTCGGCCTCGCCTGGGTCACGACGCGGCTGGAAACCGACTCCTTCTCTTTCCGGCTCGGCACCATCTGCGCGCCCGTGTCGAGGAACGGCATCCACGCCTCCGCCAGGAAGCGCCTCCCATCGGGATATTGATGAAACAACAGGTAACCACCCGAAGTTGTCGGCTCACGAAGCTTGGTGAAAAAGTTGCCGAGGATGGCTGCCTTCTTCGACTCCACGCCACGAACAAGCGTGGAGGTAAGGTGCGGCTGCGTAACCGTGTACCGCCCCGCACTCATCAACTCATCCCCGGCGTAGAACGAGAATGGGATGTCCGCAATCAGATTCGCCCGCTGAGCCAGGGCCGGCAGGGTGGCAAGACAGAGAATCAGGAAGCCCGCGAGATGGATCTTCCTCATGGAGGTTCCCTCCTTTCATCTTCCCTTTCGCGGCAATCAATCTGGCGCTTCCTCAATCAGGCAAAAGCACCCTTCTCGTGATGCATCTGCCATGGCGCACGGGGCTGGATCGCCCTCATGTACCGATGTCACGTTGGTTCTGCGATGGCACGAACACTTCGAGCCGCAAATTCGATCAACCAACCGCGTTCCCCTGGTCAAGTTCCCACGGTCAGGAAACCAGCGTGAGGAGAGCGCCGCCTCGGACTCCGATGAAGGGAGGAACCAAAGAGGCTCGCGAGAGCCGCACACCGTGGTCCAGCCGGGTGCGGACATGCCGCTTGCCTTTCTCACTCCAGCCTGAGACTGCGCTCCCCGGACCTAAGCCACGGCTCCCGTTACCCCGCGCTGGCAGCGCTAGCGTACCTTCGCCAAGACAATCACGCGAGTCGGCCGCGCCTGCGTCACCAGGCGGCTGGAAACCGACTCCTTCTCCTTGCGGCTGCGAACGATCTGTGTGCCCAGCGCGGCGCCGGGCATCCATGCCTGGGCAAGGAAATGCCGGCCATCCGGATACTTGTTGAACACCAGGTAGGCGCCTTTCGTGCTCGGATCGCGGCTGGTTGTTCCGTAATTGGCCACGATGACCGCTTTCGGTTGATCCACAAAACGGACCATCGTCGCTGTGAGTTGATCGTGTGGCTGCGTAAGGGTGTACTGGCCAGGATCCATCAGCTCGTTCCCCGCGTAAAACGGGAACGAAATGTCCGCAATCAGGTTGGTTCGGTCAGCAAACGCTGGCAGGGCTAGCAGAAACAGCATCAGGAAGCCAGCCAGATGAATTCTTTTCATGGAGGCATCCTCCTTTCATCTTCCCTAAGGCTGCGCTTGAGGAGGGATTTTCTCAATCACGCAAATGCATCATTTGCGTGATCCAGATGGAGGATCTGCCGGCAGGTGGACGCTAGTGCGCCGCCATGGCGAACATGCGCTCCAGGAAGTGCGTATCGAGCTTACCCGCCGCGAAATCCGGATGCGCCAGAATCCGCTGGTGCAGAGGAATGCTCGTGTGAATGCCCTCCACAACGAACATCTCCAACGCCCGCTGCATGCGCGCAATCGCCTCGGCGCGGTCGCGCCCGTGCGCAATCAGTTTGGCCGCCAACGAATCATAGTAGGGCGGAATCACACCATCGGCGTACATCGCCGTGTCAACACGCACCCCGATGCCGCCCGGCAGGTTGAGAGCTGTGATCTTGCCAGGCGACGGCGTGAACTTCTCCGGATGCTCGGCGTTGATGCGGCATTCGATGGCGTGACCGTCGATGCTCACGCCCTTCGGCACGATATCGCTCATCTTCGCGCCCGCCGCCACCAGAATCTGGCTCTTCACCAGGTCCACACCCGTGATCATCTCCGTCACCGGATGCTCCACCTGAATGCGCGCGTTCACCTCGATGAAGTACAACTTCCCGGTTTCGTCCATCAGGAACTCCACCGTGCCCGCGTTCGAGTAGCCCACCTCGGCCATGGCCTGCTTCAGGCGCGCGGTCATCTCCGCGCGCAACTCCGGCGTCACCGCCACCGACGTGGCTTCCTCAACCAGCTTCTGGTGCCGCCGCTGGATCGAACACTCGCGCTCGCCGAACACCTCGACATTGCCGTAGGAATCGGCCAGAACCTGAAACTCGATGTGCCGCGGCGCACCGACAAACTTCTCGATGTAGACGTCCGGACAATTGAACGCCGCCTGCGCCTCCTGCTGCGCCTGCACCATCAGCGCCGGCAACTCCTCGGGAGACCGCACGATGCGCATTCCGCGCCCGCCGCCGCCCGCCGAGGCCTTCACCAGGACCGGATAGCCGATCTCTTTGGCGACATCCAACGCGTCGTTCACGGACTCGATCACTTCCGGCGAACCCGGCAGAATCGGCAGCCCCGCCTTCGCCATCGCCGCCCGCGCCTCTTGCTTCAAGCCCATCAACCGCGTCACATCTGGCCGCGGACCGATGAACTTGATTCCCGACGTCTCGCACACCTCGGCGAAATTCGCGTTCTCGCTCAGAAACCCATAGCCGGGGTGAATCGCATCGACGTTCGTGATCTCCGCCGCGCTGATCACCGACGGAATGTCCAGATAGCTCCGCGCGCTCTTCGCCGGACCAATGCAAATGGCCTCATCGGCAAAGCGCACGTGTAGGCTGTAGCGGTCGGCCTCCGAATAAACGGCCACCGTCTGAATGCCCAATTCCTTGGCCGCGCACATGACGCG
>JABWBV010000693.1 GCA_013359445.1 Anaerolineales bacterium
CTCCGGCGTGGATGAACATGGCCTGTTGGTCGAACACATGCTCACCCTGTTCGCCGAACCGGACCCGAACGCGGCCCCGCTCACCCAAATTCATACCGGTCATCCGGTCATGGTGCTGGAAATTCGGCATGTCGGCCCGCAGAATTTACAGCGGTTCTATCATGTGGAAACCCTCGATCATATTACCGGCTGGATTTCCGATTATTACGTGCGGCGGAAAGCGTACGTATATAACAAAGATGCGGAACAGGTAACGCTCTTCGATGCCCCGGAAGGCGCGGAAATCGGGCAACTACCCAACGTCGCCCCCGTCACCCTCCTGCAACCCCAAGATTTTGACTGGTGGCAAGTGAGTTCGCTGGATGGGAGTGTGGTGGGGTGGGTGCCTTCCACCCTCGTCAAGGAATCGCCAGAAAGAGATTTTTTGTTAGGCACGGATCATGCCCACCCGTGCGAGAATTGTCCGTATTTTTTGCCGTAGAGGAGGCGCTCTTTTTCGCCCCCAAACGGAACAAGAATGGTGTGGGCGGCACGGACGAATAGCTCTTTATATCGCCCAGTATCCACGGTACGCGGGGTTTGCGTCCGAGTGGGTTTGCAAGTCAAAGGCCCGCATTCAGGACCAAAACGAAGGTGCGTTGGGCCAACGCCCTCAGTTCAGCGACGACGCGAAGGTCGCGAGGCGGTCTTGCATGTTTGCTTTTTAATTGCCAGCAAATCACGATGGACTGAAACTGAAACGAAACATCCCCTGCCAGTAGGCAATCGAGGAGTTGTCGTTCATACAATGCAGATGAGAATTATTCTTTCCGCTTACCCAATGCCAAACACTGCCATCCCCAACAGGAGCAGGGGCAGAAAGAAATTACCAAGCCAATGGTAAACCATTGCTAGCGGTAGGCTTCCCATTGGCCCGGCGGCGAACGCAAAGAAGAGGCCACCCACCAGGATGCCGGGATACAACCAACGCTGGTAAACATGCTTGAGCGTGAACAAAACCCCATTGGCTATCCATGCCCAGCGGCCAAAAACACCTTGCATACGCGGGAGCAGATAGCCACGGTAATAGATACCTTCGCCAAAAATATTGCCAACCAGCCCAATAAAAAAATAGGTTAACAAGAAGAGGAAATTACCTTTCAGATTAACATCGGGAAAAACATCGGCCACGCCCTTTATCTGAATGGTGGGATTGGAGGCGGCGGGCCACCAAGCGGGGGGCACAAAACCTGGCACCCCCGCCAGCGCCTTAGACACAGGCCCCATCAGCGTGCTGAGTACAATCCCAAGAATCAGCAACAAAACTGCCAGCCCCCAATTCTTCCAACCCTTTGGCCAGTACAAATGAAGACGTTCACGCAACCCGGCGAGGGTCAACGGATATCCTTCGCGCCGCAATAATACCAACCCGGCAACCAATTCCGCGCCAGTTCCCACAGCAAGGACAAAAAGGAAATACCAGGTGGGTGTCGTGCCACCGGGTGGAATGAACAACTGTCCAAGTCCGTAAATCAAGAAGAGATACCAAAGCGCGGGCCAAGTGAACATCCACAGGATGCCCCATAGATTCAGTTGCACCACGGCCACTGCTGGTTGTTTTGTCTGAGTTGTGTCCATTTTTTGTCTCCATATTTTCCATGTTTAGTGAACGGCTTTTCCAAAATACACATTTATGACAGAATTACGCCACCCAATGCCCGGGGTAAGCTGATGATAGGCGGGCTGAGATTATTTTTCGGGATCAGAACCAATTTTGGGGTGCCGATAGTTCATATTAACCGGCGGAATTCCCATCAGTCAGCTTCACACCGATGTTGAAGAAGATGAATAGTTGACTTGGTAAGCCCGTTTGAGATCCCAGGGTTCAACCTGCTTTTTAGCGACATTTTGAATTTAACCCTACCCGGCGTTGTGACATGAGACTACTTTGAAGGGCTGTGAAAATAGAATTTCCGCTGTTAGTTTTAGACAAGTTTACCATGCCCCTTCTGACGAAACACAACTTTCTCCAACTCTAGTTGAGCCTCTCGGATCAAGGCTGAGGCCTGGATCGCGACAGCGATGATTAATGCCTCCTGAAATGCTTGTTCCGCCTCCTTCGCCGTGCCTTTTGCCTGAGCGATCCTTCCCCGTTGAAGATGGGCGTGGATGATACCCTCCTTATTGCCAATGATCTCGAAAATCTTCAGGGCACGGAGACATACTTCCTGGGCGGCAAATAAATTTCCTTCATCGAGATAAACCTTTCCCAAATCATTGAGACTATAGGCCAGCCCTCGTTGATCATTCATTTTCTCACGCATCGTAATGCTTTCTTCAAGAAAAGTCTTGGCCTGTTCCCGCTCCCCCAGCGCGTTGAGGGTCATCCCTAGATTGTTGAGTGACCGCGCAACCCCCCACTTTTCTCCCGTTTTTTGATAAATCTCCAGCCCTTCCTCAAACAACCGTCGGGCAGTGGGATAGTCCCCCGTCAGGTGACGCATGTAGCCCAAATCGTTCAGATCAAAGGCAATCAAGGTGGTATAGCCAATTTCACGTGCCAATTCCAAAGATTGGGCAAAATACATTTCCGCGGTGGCGTAATCTCCCCGCGCATAGTAGACAGCTCCGGCGTTGTTGAGTGCGGCGGCCAGCCGGGCAGGGGAACCGCTTTTCTTTGCCGCCTCCACCCGTTCTTGGGTAATCGTGGGATATTCCCCGCGCGCATAAGCGACAGCCCCCAGCAACCGGAGGGTATTTTCGATGGCCTGGGCATTTCGCCTTTCCTGGAAAATTTCGAGACTCTCACGGAGCGCGGTCTCGGCGGTGGGATAATCACCGTTTCGGTTGGCAATTTGCCCCAGCAAGGCGAGCGAGGAGGCCATTCCATTGGCATCCCCCTGCGCCTTGCACAAATCCAGGCTTTCACGGGCGCATGTTTCCGCTTCATTCGACGCCCCCAGACGGAAAAATGCTTCGGCCAACACGCCTGTTGCCTGGGCTTGGATGCCTGGGTAAGGGCTGGAGAGCAGGAGGGATTCCAGCAAGGTTTGAGCCTCAGCGAAACGGGATTGGGTGATGAAGAACCGGGCGCGCCAAAGGTACAGGCGTTCGAGTAATTCACCGCCTCCCGTCTCCTCAAGCATGAGTACAGCCTGTGCCAGAGTACGATCCGCTTCTTCGAGCCAAACCCGCGCCTGGTAGAACAGCATCAGACTTTCGAGGGCCGCGGTGA